>JANMOL010000055.1:0-8886 GCA_031369245.1 Hyphomicrobium sp.
GCTGGAGACTTGTTGGCTCGGCTCAGAGCAGACGGCAGCCTGCAAGCCGATATCTGCGCTACGCTGGAAATCTTCGCGGACAGCCTTCCGGGTCCGATTGATAGAAAAGTGGCAGAGAGACTTTGCGCAATCATCGAGCCGAGTTGGTCAGAGCATGTCGGCTTTCAGGAATCGGTCATATTTCCCATCTTGCGGCGCAGCCACGCCGGCTTGCCGCTCGTAACTTTTCAAATCGATGAACTGCACAATGAGCATGTATCCGTCACCGGCGCGACACATGAACTTTCCGAGCAACTGGATCTCGTCACAACGGGCACAGCACCAAACGTAAATATGCTCGGCTATATGCTGCGATGCACGTTTAAAGATTGGCGCCGGCACCTCGATTGGGAGCGGCGTTTTTTCGCGGCAGCCATTCCACGAACGCTCGCACCAGTCGACCTCGACATTTTCGATCGCTGGCTAACAACCCATCCCTGGCCGATCCATTTCGCGCATGAAACCAACAAAAAATGACCGACGGCGATCGCCGACCCGTATTGACCCTGGTCAAGGACAATAACCGTTCTTCAGGCTCTTCTTTTTTGGATCAGATGGAGCAACGAGGATGAAGACAGCGAAGACTTGGATATTGATAGCCGATGGCGCGCGCGCCAGGTTGGCTTCAGCAGAAGGACACGGCATGGCGCTTCATCTGGTCGAAAAGTTCGAGTTTCGTGCCGATCATAGTCCTAATCGCGAACTGGGACGCGACAGGCCTGCGCGCGTTTATGAATCGCACGGAGCCACTCGGCACGGAATAGAACCAAAAACGGATGCGCACCGCGAGTTGAAACGTGATTTCTCCGAGCAGGTTGCTGCGGCGCTTGCTGAGCACCTGTCTCGCAAGCGCTTTGATCGGCTGGTGGTGGTAGCGCCGCCAGTCATGCTCGGTGATCTGCGCACGTCGCTCTCAGAGGCTGTGATAGCGACGGTCGTTGCCGAGGTCGCCATGGATCTGACCAAAGTTCCCAACAGCGACGTACCCCGTTACATTGCAGACCTGTTCCCGGCCTGACGCCGAACTCTAGGACGCGCATTTGCCTTTTCTGCCTCAAGGAGTACCCGACATGACCTTCAAGACGATTTTGGTCAATCTCAACCACGAAGCGCGCGTCGAGGAGTTGGTTGCCGCAGCCGCTGCTATCGCACGGCCAACGCAAGCGCACGTTGTCGGGCTCTACGTCATGCCGCCGCTGTTCATGCCGAGCGACATCATTCTGCCGATGGGCTCCGAGTTCTACGAAGAACAAATTGTCGAGCACCGCGCACAAGCTGAGCGCATCAAAATTCTCTTCGAACGCCTAACCCAGGGCGAACCGTACGTCGCGGAATGGCGCATTCATGGCGACGCTCGCTCCGCCTATGAATCAATCGCAGACGGTGTTGTGTATCAATCTCGCGCTGCAGAACTGGTGATCGTCAGCCAAGCCGTTGACGGCCGGGATCCTCCCATGATTACCAATATCGCTGAGCGCGTCGCTATCGAAAGCGGCCGTCCGATTCTCGTCATTCCAGCAAACTGGCTGGCGCGGGAGTATGGTCGCGACATTGCAGTCGCCTGGAATGATAGCCGCGAGGCAACCCGGGCAACGTTCGACGCACTACCTCTTCTCGAACGCGCCGAAAAGATCCGGCTGATCACCGTTGGTGAGCCTGTGGACGGCACCGGTTCGAACATCATTCCATCGGCAGAAGTCGCTTCAACGCTAGCGCGCCACGGACTGGATGTCGAAGTGGAAACGGTCGCAAGCGCCGACCGACATACGGGCGACGCGATCCTCGCCCGCGTCACTGCCGACGGGGCAGACCTCTTGGTCATGGGTGCCTATGGTCATTCCCGATTGCGCGAGTTCATTCTTGGCGGTGCGACTCGGGACGTTCTGAAAAACATGACCGTGCCGGTCCTGATGTCCCATTGAAGACGCGGGAGGATATCAATGACACTCAAACGAATTCGGCTTGAACTGGCGCGTGACCATGACTTTCCGGAGGGAAGTCGCGACCGTGGCTACGAGTTTGCTGCACCGCTCGACTCTGATGGGCGCCTCGCAGCTGCTGAATGGAAAAAGGTTCGTGATCGTTGCCGCGTGCAGCGCTTCTGGCCTGGCGAGATCACTGAACTTGGCCGCTTAGTTCACAAGCGCAGCGGGGCATGGGCATTCGACTACGATCCCACGCGCGACAGCGACGACGAAACGGGCTTTAAACTCAGTGCACATCGATTCCTGCCTGGCGAGTATGTCTCTTTCAAAGAGCATGATGGCGTCATGCGAACATTCCGCGTTGCCGTAGTCACAGATCTCGATTGATCGTGCAGCCTCGGCGGACGCAACACCGACTGCCACCGCTCCGCAATGCGGCGGCACGCAGTTCCATTGAGCCAGGTCAAGGCGGCAACAGTACAAACCTGGGTATGATTTTGCCTGCTAGTCATCGACAACCCATGGAGTTCCCAATGGCCAAACAAATTACGACCCGCGAGAATGGTGCGCCCGCCAACAGGCCTGTTGACGTCTTCAGTGCAATGAAGTCCGAAATGGATCGCGTGTTCGACCGGTTCCATCATGGATGGCCAGGTCTGCCCCATCTTTTTAGCGCATCCGATAATGACATTCTGTTACCCGTGCTCGACCTCAAAGACGTCGGAAAGTCGATTGTCATCGAAGCCGAATTGCCCGGCGTCGACGAAAAGGACGTGACCTTGACCATCAAGGACAGTGTCCTCACGCTCAAAGGTCAAAAGCGGCACAGCAAGGAGGAGAAGGATGAAAATCACTTTCTGATGGAACGCAGCTACGGAAGCTTCATGCGTTCCGTGCAGCTGCCTGACAGTATCGACGAGAGCAAGGTTGAGGCGCGCTACGACAAGGGTATTCTTACAATCACGGCGGAGAAACGCCCCGACGCTGTGAAAGCCGAAAAGCGTATTGAAATCCGTAAGGCCTGATACAGCGGACGCATGGGCTGACGCTAAAACCGTTTCAAAAGCCCGAACTTCACTCATAACCCGTCTGCGCGGAAGACCGTCGTGTAATCGAACAAGGAATTCGAACGATGCCCCAAATCGATACGGCCAGGCCCGGAGTTTCTTGCGCGCTACCGCAAGCAAAGTCTGAGATGATCGAGCTCTATCAACCAATCATCGACGGCATCGCGCAGTACAATGGCGCGCTTTACGACGGCTTTGCGGCCATAGGCTCGGAGTGGCTCAATTTTATGAACCGGCGGCTTCACGGCGATGTGCTGCTGGCCGGACGTCTGGCAAAATGCAGCTCGCCTCAAAACCTCATGCAAGAGTGGGCTAATTTTATGAGCACCGCTGCAGAAGACTACCGCACCGAATTCGCAAGATTGAGCGAGATGAATGCAGCAGCCTCACAACGCGCCATTTCTGCCGCCCGCACAAACGGCCAAGCTCAGCAGGCCTGGCCTGCCCGCAACGCGTAGCATTCTACTCGGTGGAGAGAGAATTACCGATACTCAGGGTGAAGCAGCGGCGTCTGCTCGGCGCCCAGCCAGTGTCAGCCTCACATCCACAATTGTCCGATCGGTATCGTTGCTAGTAACTCTAAAGCCGAACTGCCGGACCATCTCAAGCATGGCCGCATTTTCAGCGAGCACCGATCCATTAATCTCAGCAACGCCCTCGTGACGTGCGTAGTCGATCAGATGCTTCATTAATTGCCAACCCAGGCCATGACCTTTGAGGTCGGACCGGACGATAATTCCATACTCACCCCGCCGAAGGTCTGGATCGAGGATTAATCGCGCGACTCCAAGCAGCTCATCGGCCGGCTTCGAGACGGCAACAAAGGCCATCTCTCGAGCGTAGTCGATTTGAGTCAAGCGTGCGAGGAAACGATGCGACAGATGAACGTGCGGCGTGAAGAGGCGCAGCCGAACGTCCTCAGGCGAAATTTTTGAGTAGAACGATTGATAGCGGAATTCGTCGTCGGGGCGAATGGGCCGCAAGTGGATCAGCCCTAACTCTGGTAAGTCTAGAGCCCGTTGCCATTCAGCCGGATAGGGGCGAATGGCCAGAGGCCGCCGGCGCTCAACGCGCGGGTCAGCGAGCCTTATCCGGGCATCGAGGGCCATGACCCCGTTTTCGTCGGCGAGAAGTGGATTGATTTCCATTTCTAGGATCTCCGGGTGGCCGACGACAATGTGGCTGATCCGAACCAGAACTTCCACAAGCGCATCAAGATCGGCGGGTGGACGATCACGGTAGCCAGCAAGAAGCCGAGAGATCCGTGTCTCATTGATCAGTTGCCGCGCCAGCAATGCATCAAGGGGCGGAAGTGCCAGAGCACGATCGGCGATGACCTCGACGGCCATACCGCCTGCACCAAACATCAGCAAGGGACCGAACGTTTCGTCTTGGCTCATGCCAACAATGATTTCGAGCGCTCCTGGACGTTCGATCATCGGCTCAACCATGAAGCCATCAATCCGGGCTTTCGGGAAAAGAAGATTCACGCGGGCGAGCATATCTCTTGCGGCAATTTCTGCGGCAGCGGCGCTCTCAAGTCCGAGGTGTACACCTCCGACATCTGACTTATGAGAGATATCCTGAGACAGGATTTTCACGACGCAAGCGCTGTGCCCAGCAAGCAATTTCTGAGCACAGCCGTAGACCTCTTGAAGATTTCGGGCGACCAGCGTCTCTGCGACCGGGATACCCTCGGCCTTGAGAATAGCCTTCGCTTCAACCGCGGTCAGAACAGTTCGCCGTTCTGCCAATGCAGAATGGATCAAACCGCTCGTTTCGCACGGCTTTGACGGCTCATCTTTTGCGCCGCCGTCGGGCGCCCGCATGAGTTCCGTCTGCGACCGTGTATAACGCACCAGTTGCATAAACCCTGCAATGGCATCGCTTGGCGTTTCAAAAGTTGGAATGCCATTGTTGGCAAAATACGCGCGCGATCCGCGCGCAGCCTCGTCGCCAAGCCAGCACGTGAAGATCGGCTTGTAGCCAACAGCACCGCTAGCCTTCGATTTTGCCGCTTTAACAACGGCCACGGCATTTTCCATCGAAGACGCCAGCGCAGTCGGACACTGCATCACAAGGACGGCGTGCGATGTCTCATCCTCCAACAGCTCGGAAAGCGCAGATCGATACCGGTCTGGCCCTGCGTCGCCGGTGATGTCGATGGGATTGGCGTGCGACCACCCTTGCGGAAGCAATTTATCGAGCTTGCTTCGAAGTCTTGGCGAGATTACCGCCATCGCTCCATCCTCATCCTGCAGTTCGTCAGCCGCCAGCACGCCCGCGCCACCGCCATTCGTCAGAATCATGAGCTGCTCACCGTCGAGCTTTGGCCGGCGCGCAAGCATCTCTGCTGCTGCAAACAGCTCCGGCAGCGTCTGCACGCGAAGAAGCCCCGCGCGGCGGAACGCGGCATCGTAGGCGGCATCCGATCCGGCAAGCGCTCCTGTATGCGACATCGCTGCCCGCGCGCCAGCTTCATGCCGGCCACTCTTGACCACGATGACGGGCTTAGCCCGGGCAGCACGCCGGGCAGCAGAAATAAACTTCGGCGCATTTGTCAGCGCCTCCATGTAGATCAATATGGCCCGGCTGCGCGTGTCACCAGCGAGATAGTCGAGCAAATCGCCAAAATCGACGTCGGCCATGTCGCCGAGGGAGATGACGTGGGAAAAGCCGATTTGCCGTGAGGCGGCCCAATCAACCACTGCGGTAATGAGTGCGCCGGACTGAGACAAAAACGCTAAGTTGCCCACTGCAGCGGCGCGGTGCGCGAAGCTCGCGTTGAGTCCAAGGCTTGGGAGCATCAGGCCGAGGCTGTTAGGTCCCAAAAGCCGGAGACAATAGGGGCGCGATGCATCGAGCATGGTTTGCTTTACGTCACCCAATCCGGCCGTGATAACACCCACCGCACGCGTGCCGCACTGGCCGAGCTCGGAGACAAGGTTCGCAACTGTGGCAGGCGGTGTCGCAACGATGGCCAGTGCAGGCGGCTTTGGAAGTTCCAAAACACTGGGATAGCAGCGCCGTCCATCGACCTCGGTATATTTTGGATTGACGAAGTAGATGTCACCGCTAAACCCTCCAGTCGTCAGGTTGCGGGCAATCGTAAATCCGACCGAGCCATGCTGCGGGCTCACGCCGATCAGTGCAACAGAGGCCGGCGCGAGCAACTGATCGAGATTACGGATCGTCATGATGCGCCTCGCCACACTCAACAACACATTTGGAAAAAAATAAGCCGAAATTTCGGGTGACGCTGCCTTGACGCATATCAACGCGCGTTTGCGCGGCTACACGGAGCTTACAAGCATTTATCCGGATACTGGGGCCGCTCGTGCAGGATACGCAAAAAATCGGAGATATGCCCAAAGGATTGAGCACAGCCGAGGCGGTCGCGCGCCTTGCCGCCGACGGACCAAACGAACTGCCACCTCAAGGCCGCCGTGAGGCGCTACGAATCGTCATCGACGTCTTGCGCGAACCGATGTTCATGTTTCTCGTTGGCGCCGGTGCTGTCTACTTGCTTCTTGGCGACAGAAGCGAAGCAATCCTCCTCAGTGCGTTCGCCACAACCTCCGTTGTGATTACCATCATCCAGGAAATGCGCAGTGAACGTGTTCTCGAAGCGCTGACGGAATTGACGAGCCCGCGCGCACTCGTGATCCGCGACGGCAAACGTCTGCGGATTGCTGGCCGGGAGGTGGTGCGGGGCGATCTCGTTATCGTAAGCGAAGGCGACCGAGTCCCGGCCGATGCCGTACTGCTGCGCGGAGACGCACTGACAATTGACGAGTCACTTCTTACTGGCGAGTCGATCCCGGTTCGAAAGGTGGCGGCGGCGTCACCCGATCGGCCACCGGGCCAACACCGGCCAGGAGGGGATGGCACACCTTTTCTTTATTCTGGCACGCTCGCGGTACGCGGTCAGGGTACTGCCGAAGTGACAGCGACAGGTCCACGAAGTGCGATCGGTCAAATCGGCATTTCGCTTGCAAAGGTCGAGACTGAACCGCCGCGGCTCAAGGCGGAAATTCATCGCTTGGTCAGTCTGTTCGCGCTTGCCGCCGGTATTGTCTGCGCTGCGGCAGTCGTCCTTCAACTCGCGACTGGTCACAGCTGGCTCCAGGCTTTGTTGGCTGGCATTGCACTCGGCATGGCGATGCTGCCTGAGGAATTTCCGCTTGTTCTCACCGTATTCACAGTCATGGGCGCCTGGCGCATTTCCCAGGCCAGGGTTCTCACACGGCGGTCGGCGGCCATCGAAGCACTCGGCGAGGCGACGGTCCTGTGCACAGACAAAACGGGGACGCTGACCGAGAACCGCATGGCCATCGCCGAGCTCCGGCTGCCAACGGGCGAGCGGCTCGAGATCGGCGCGGATGGACTTTCGGCAGCACCTTCAGACTTTCACGATCTCATATCGGCGGGTGCGCTTGCCTCGCAGACAGAACCCGTCGACCCAATGGATGTTGCATTTGTAGCCTTGGCAGGCCGACACAAAGTGACCGGTGCTTTATTGCGAGAGAGCGGCGCGCTTGAGGCCTCACATGGCCTGACACCCGCGCTACTCGCCGTCACAAATGTTTGGCGCAGCACGCTGGATGGTTCCAACCTGACCGTCGCGGCGAAAGGCGCGCCCGAGGCGATCGCTGCGCTGTGCCATCTGTCGCCGGAACACCAGCACCACCTCGACGCTTCAGCCGAGGAAATGGCCCGGCAAGGCTTGCGGGTGCTGGCCGTCGCAGGCGCCACCCAACCGCCCGGCACACTGCCAGTGACACCGCACGGCTTTGCATTTGAACTCCTCGGCCTTGTTGGCCTTGCTGATCCGCTGCGGGCCAGCGCGGCGGAGGCCATAGCCCAGTGCCGCATTGCCGGCATTCGTGTCGTCATGATTACTGGAGATTATCCGGCCACCGCGCTCGCGATAGCGAAGGCGGCGGGTATCAGCACTTCGGACGTGCTGAGCGGCAACGACATCGAGGGGCTTGATGCAGAGGCACTCCGCGCCCGGGTCCGCGTTGCCTCGGTTTTTGCGAGAATTGCGCCTGCAGAAAAGCTCCGCATCGTCGAAGCGCTCAAGGCCAACGGCGAAATCGTTGCCATGACGGGTGACGGCGTCAACGACGCGCCATCGCTCAAGGCCGCTCACATTGGCATCGCCATGGGCGGCCGTGGGACCGACGTCGCGCGGGAAGCGTCATCGTTGGTGTTACTCGACGATGATTTTGGGTCGATTGTAACGGCCATTCGGCTCGGCCGCCGCATCTTCGACAATCTCCGCAAGGCCATGGACTTCATTCTCGCGGTTCACATTCCGATCGCAGGTCTGGCGATCCTGCCGCTGGTTGCCGGCTTGCCACCTATACTGCAACCCGTCCACATCGCGTTTCTGGAACTGATCATCGATCCGGTTTGCTCCATCGCATTTGAAAGTGAGCCCGAAGACGACGATATAATGACCCGGCCCCCGCGCGCGGCCACAGTCCCGCTTCTGTCGTACAATACATTCGTTTGGTGCATCGTTCAGGGCAGCACGGCGCTGGTCGTTACCGGTGCTCTCTTTGTTGGTGCCTTGAAGTACGGCCTGCCAGCCGATCAGGCCCGGGCACTGGTCTTTGGGGCCGTCATCGCATCGTGCATAGCTCTGATATTGGTCAACCGGACGTTTGAAGCATCGCTAATCCAAGCAATGCGCCGCCCGAACCCGACACTTTGGATCGTCGTAATGGCCGCGACTGCGCTCTTCGCTTTGACCCTTCTTTGGACACCCGCTCGGCAGATATTCGGCTTTGGCGAGTTCCACGGCCACGACATTCTCTTTGCGGGCAGCGCTGGTCTGGCACTTCTCG
>JANMOL010000062.1:0-1829 GCA_031369245.1 Hyphomicrobium sp.
ACTCGATATTGGCGTCAAGGGCTACCGCTACCCGCCCTACCTTGGCGACGACGACCGCAACACTATGCTCACCCGCGTACTGGCGTCTGCGAGAGGCTTAAATTTAGCTACGGACATCAGCGAAGATGCCCGGCTGTCCCGTGATGAGTGGGCGGCGTTTCTTGGGACTTGCCGGGGGACTATTTCAACGGAGACTGGCAGTTGGTACATCGCGCCCGACGATGCGCTCATGGATGATATACACGCCTACCTCAGAGCCAAAGACCGCGGGCTGACGCTGAGAAATGACGGTGCGCTGCGCCGCGCGGTTCGCCGGCTGCCCGTGCCAGTTAAGTCAGCACTGTGGACCGTGCTCAAGAATGGTCCGGTCAAATTTGAAATGTTTGAAGATTTCAAAACGAGTTTTGCCGAACTTGACGATCACTTTTTTAAGCACCGTGCCCGCGCGCCTGTCTACAGCAAGGCCGTCTCATCGCGCCATTTCGATGCGATTGGCAAGAAGACCTGCCAGATCATGCTCGCCGGACGCTACAACGATATCCTCGTGCCAGGACAGCACTACATTTCAGTCAAGCCAGACTTCAACGATGTCGATCACGCCTTGGAACAGTTCAAGGATCCGCGCACTTCGAGCCGGATTGCTGACGACGCCTATGATTTTGTAATGCAGTCCCACACCTACGCACACCGGGCACAAACTATCTATGATCTGCTCGCCGAGATCTAGATCGCGGCGTTAGCCGCTATGACGCCTGCAACAATAACATCCTGCTCGGTCGCGCTGAGGTAGGGATGCATCGGCAAGCTCAGAACATTTCTCGGAAGGCGCACTGAAACTGGAACGCCGCCTTTCGCAATCGGATATTTTTGATAGGCTGTCTGCTCATGCAGTGCGCGCGGGTAGTAGACCTGAGTCGGGATGCCTTTCGCTGCCATATGGCGGGCCACTCCGTCCCGCCGGCCATCGTGGATCGTCAGCGTAAATTGTGCCCATACGGATGCCATGCCAGCTGGAACGGCAGGAACTCCAACAGAATTCGGCAGCGCCGAACGGTAACGCTCGGCAACAACCTGGCGCAAGGCAATCTCGTCGGGGAAAATCTTGAGCTTTTCAATCAGGATCGCTGCTTGAATTGTATCGAGACGGCCGTTCAATCCGATGCGGACGATGTCGTATTTTTCTGCGCCCTTGCCATGTAGCCGGATCGACCGCATCACATCGGCGAGGGCATCATCTTCGGTAAATATCGCACCGCCATCACCGTAGCAGCCGAGAGGCTTGGCTGGAAAGAAACTCGTCGCCGTTGCGAGGCCAAAAGTGCCAACCTTACGGTCGCCAATCGAGCCGCCAAAGCCCTGCGCGGCATCGGAGATCACAAACAAACCGTTGTCGTCGGCAAAGGCTTGGATTGCGCTGTAGTCGGCGGGTTGCCCGAAGAGATCGACCGCAATGATCGCGCGCGGCTTGAGGCCGGCTTCGCGAGCGGCTTCGACCGCTGGTCCGAGGCCATTGGGATCAAGATTAAATGTTTGATCGGACACTTCGGCGAACACCGGTGTTGCGCCGAGCAAGGCGATTACTTCCGGGGTCGCGGTATAGGTGAAGGCCGGGCAAATCACGGCGTCGCCCGGGCCAATGCCTCTGGCCATCATGATAATCAGCAGCGCGTCCGTGCCGCTGGCGCATGAAATCACATGTTTGGCGCCGCAAAAGCGCGCCAGTGCTGTTTCAAGCTCTGCGACTTCCGGCCCCATGATGTAGTTGCCGTGATCAAGGACGCGCTTGATCGCGGCGTCGATTTCAGTCCGGATCCGGGTCTGCTGAGCCT
>JANMOL010000178.1:0-1902 GCA_031369245.1 Hyphomicrobium sp.
TCAACAGGTTCGAGGCGTCCATCGCCCCGCCCGAGGTCGCGCCCGCGCCGATGACGGTGTGGATTTCGTCGATGAACAAGATCGCGCCGTCGTATGCCTCGATCTCCTTCATGACGGCTTTCAAGCGCTCTTCGAAATCGCCGCGATAGCGCGTGCCAGCTAGAAGTGAGCCCATGTCGAGCGAGAAAATCGTAGCATCATGCAGCACCTCGGGCACTTCGCCGCGAATGATCTTGCGCGCTAAACCCTCCGCGATGGCAGTTTTGCCGACGCCGGGATCACCAACGAATAGCGGGTTATTTTTCTGGCGGCGGCACAGCACCTGGATAGTGCGCAGCACCTCCTGCTCGCGCCCGATCAGCGGGTCGATCTTGCCGTCGCGGGCTTTTTTGTTGAGGTTGACGCAATAGGTCGTCAGCGCGTCGCCGGGTTTTTTATCAGAGCTGTCCGTGGCCGCATCCTCATCTGTGCCGCGCACGGAACGGGGTTCCGACATGCCCGGCCGCTTGGCAATTCCGTGCGCAATATACTGGACGGCATCGAAGCGTGACATTTCCTGTTCCTGCAGGAAATAGGCAGCGTGGCTTTCGCGCTCGGAGAAAATTCCGACCAGCACGTTGGCGCCCGTCACTTCTTCGCGGCCTGAGGTCTGGACATGCACGATGGCGCGCTGCACGACGCGCTGGAAAGAATTTGTCGGCTGCGCATCGCGCGCCGCTTTCGAGACCAGCGGCGTCAGTTCGGTGTCGAGATACTCAACCAGCCGGCCGCGCAATTGCTCGAGATCGACCGAGCAGGCGCGCATCACCGCTGCCGCATCGCGATCATCGACCAGCGCCAGCAACAGGTGCTCAAGGGTCGCAAATTCATGGCGCCGGACGTTGGCGTATTCGAGGGCCCGATGCAGCGACGTTTCGAGATTTTTAGAGAGTGACGTCAAAGCAGTCCTACTCTTTCTCCATGGTGCATTGTAGAGGATGGCCATGCTGGCGTGAAAAATCCATGACCTGCGTCACCTTGGTCTCAGCGACTTCATAGGTGAAGACACCGCATATTCCGACACCCTTCTGATGGACATGCAGCATGATCCGAGTCGCTTCTTCCTGTCCCTTGCTGAAAAATCGTTGCAGCACAAGCACCACGAATTCCATCGGTGTGAAATCGTCATTCAACAGTAGGACTTTATAAAGGCTCGGCTTCTTGGTCTTGGGCCGGGTCTTTGTGACGGTTCCAGTTTTACCTTCGTCGTCGTTGCCGGGCGGACGCGGGTTATTTTTGCCAGCGCCGTTCGGGCCCGCCAGATGAACGCTGGGCCGCCGTTCCAGGTGCTGTTTCTCGTCAAGCTGCATAGAGCGTCCACTCAAAGTCATTGCCCAACGCCAATGTCTACGGCGCCAAGAGGCGTCACGATCTGCGACGACTTTAGCGCTTTTTTTCGATCTGGCAGAGATCCATCCCTCAACCACCGGTCCGATCAACGGCGAACGTGCCGCTGCCATGGCATACCGGTCACAGCGCCTATGATTGAGACATTATATAGGATGGGCGCGCGGCCAGACCATCCCCAGACCATCCCAGACCTTCCCCGGCCATCCCCGGCACTTTTTGATCGCGACCGTAGCCGCCGATCCGCATCACCCTGGTCTGTGCGCGCTGATGGGATGGGCCGCCGTGCGCGCGTGTTGCCGGCACGGCGCTGACGGGTCCGGTCCGGTCACCAAAAGCCCCGCAAACCATGCCGCAGGAGGCGCTGCGAGGTTGCTGGCCGAGCGCTGGCACAAAGCCCCGTTGTAGAGCCCTCCAGCCGCGTCTAAGAGCGGTTTTTTCGGGCTTCACGCGGGGTGGTGGCCCACTGCATTTCCAGCCGTCCAGGGACCAAATTTGAGGCTCTGGCGTGGCCCG
>JANMOL010000182.1:0-2428 GCA_031369245.1 Hyphomicrobium sp.
CAAGCTGGCCTTCAACAACTTTGTGGCGATGGTGCAGTCGATGAGCGAAATTGGCCAGGACGTGATTTATCGGGGCCAATATGCTGGCACAGACGCTGGTGACGGCGCTGGCCAAGACGCCGGTGACGGCGCGCTGGCAAGCGGCGCGGTGGCAATCGATGCGGATGCGTTCGCCGCCGATACCGCGGCTGAAATGATCGCGCTGGCCGCAACGGACTTGGCGGCCTAACGGACGTGGCTGCTTAGCGGGCGGCTTAGCGGGCAGGCAAACAGCCAGCACAACCGGTGTTACCGCCAGCGGCCGTAGCGCCACGGCGCGAACAGGTGGTGCGCATTGCGAATATCCGGAGCCGGGTCGACGCCATGCGTACCGCCCGGCCCGCATCTGACGATCCGCGACAGCATTAGCCAGAACCCGCGCCACGCGCCGTTGGTTTCAATGGCATCGAGCGCATACTGCGAACACGTCGGCCAATGCCGGCAGCCCTGTCCGGCGAGCGGCTTGAAGGTCGCGCGGTAGAGGTGAACTGGCGCCTTGAGCATCGCCTTGGCGAGCCGCGCTGCCAACCGGTCAGTCATAGGGTGTGCCGTCTTTGTGGAGGAAGTGAAAATGCCCGTCGCGTTTGCCGGCGCGCAAATCGACGTCGGGATAGGTGACCGTTTCGTCGGGCGAGCGGGTGCCGATTTCAAGGTAGGTTGCGGGCTGCGTGCTGCGGTTGATCAGATGATGGCCGTTGGCATCTCCGGCTGGAAAACCAGCGGTCATCGATGCCGTTAAAACCTGCTCGCCGTCGTTGGTGACCAGCACAAGCTCGCCCGACAGCACGAAGACAAATTCATCCTCTTTGACGTGCCAGTGACGGTGCGAGGACTTTGCGCCGGGCTCCAGCGTCGTCAGATTGACACCGAACTGCGTCAGGCCCAGTGCCTCCGTCAGCGCGCGTTTGAGGCGGCCCTCGAAGCCCTGGTCCAGCGGCTTGGGATAAATCGTGCTGCGCCGGCCTGGCAGGCGCATCGGATCGGGGATGACGGCCATGGGACTCCTGAGACGGTCGGGCCTGAGACAATCAGGCCTGAAGTCTAGCGCACGCTGGAGACGGCGTCCTTGGCGGCAATCTCACCCAGCGCCTTTTCAACCGCATCGAACACCAGCGAGGTGGAGGCATGGCGGGCCTTGTAATCGCGCACCGGTTCGAGCACGCCCAGATCAGCCCAGCGCCCGGCCGGTGGCGGACCGTTGTCCTTCAGCATGGCCCGCACTTGGCGCGCGATGGCATGCAGCTCAGCGGGTGTCGAGCCGACGATTTCACGGCCGACAATCGAGGCCGCCGCTTGGCCGAGCAGGCAGGCCTTGACGGTTTGGCCATAGTCGCTGACACGCCCGCCGGACAGTGACAGATCAACAGTGATGGTCGAGCCGCACAGCTTTGAATGCGCCGTCGCGCTGGCGTCGGGGTGCGCCAAACGCTGATTGCGCGGCATGACGCCCGCCAATTCTAGAATGCGCGTGTTGTAGATCTCGTCGAGTTCGGCCATGCCGCCATCCTGGGTGTCGCCGGGCCGCCAAAAGCCGCCCGAAACTGCCTGCGTAACCTCGTCCAAAAACGGACCATTGCGTATATAGGGGGCTGGCTTCATCATTGCGAGCTGCAGGTGGCCGCAACGAGCGGTCGCCTCACCTGGAGTTGAGTACGGTATGAAGAAGCATCCGCTCGCGCCCAACGTCTCGGCCTTGCCGCAGCGCCGTCCGAGCCGGGCCGAGGCAGAGGACGCCGTTCGCACGCTGCTGGCGTGGGCCGGTGATGACCCAGCGCGCCCAGGGCTGCTCGACACCCCGGCGCGGGTCGCGGATGCCTATGGCGAGTACTTTTCGGGTTATCGGGCCGATGCGGCGGCTGAACTCGCAACAACATTTGCCGAACCGGCCGGCTACGACGACATGGTGCTGCTATCGGGCATCCGGTTTGAAAGCCATTGCGAGCATCATATCGCGCCGTTCGCCGGACTTGCGCACGTTGCCTACGTGCCGTCCGGGCAGATCGTCGGGTTGTCGAAGCTGGCGCGCGTGGTCGAGATCTTTGCCCGGCGGCTGCAGACGCAGGAAACGCTGACAGGGGAAATCGCACTCGCCATTCACGAGGCGCTGCTGCCGAAGGGCACAGCCGTGATGCTGAGCGCGGAACACACCTGCATGTCGATGCGCGGCGTGCGCCAGCCGCACGTCAAAACCGTCACGACGCGGTTTCTCGGAGCGTTTGCCGACGACACCGGCATGCGCGATCGTTTCCTGGCCGAAATCAATGCCCAGCGCTGAACGCGCGCGAGGCTCAGCACGAACGTCAGCGACGCCCAGCACTGAACCCGCGCAACTTTATCTGTGATCGAGAGCGACATGAATGAACCGGCCCTGTCATCTTTTGCAGCCCGC
>JANMOL010000217.1:0-7037 GCA_031369245.1 Hyphomicrobium sp.
ACTCGAGGCGGCGCGCGCGCTGGTGCGCGATGTGGCAGCTCGGCTCGATGTCAACGCCTGGGTGCGATTGTGGGACGGCTCGCGCTTGCCGCTCGGCCATCAGCCGACCGGTCCGCTTGAAATTGCCATAGCCGGTCCCGGGGTCATCGGCTCGATCCTGCGCAAGCCGTCGCTCGATACCATCATCCGCCAGTATGTCGAAAAGGGCCTCGATTTCTCCGGCGGCACGCTGGTCGATCTTGGGCGCGAGTTCAACGCGCGCGAAAAGGGCCTCAAGATCAAGGGGCTTGATGCGCTCAAGATCGGCGCAAAGCTGACATCGTTTTTATTCGACACGTCGGACGCCCGCGCCAAGGACCAGGGCTTCAAGGGCGACATCAAAGGCGAGAAAAAGCGTTCGGGTAACGAGAACAAGGACTACATCCAGTTTCACTACGATCTCTCGAACGAGTTTTACTCACTCTTTCTCGATCCCGAGATGGTCTATTCGTGCGCCTATTACACCGAATGGCAAAATGACATCGCACAAGCGCAGCGTGATAAGCTGGAAATGATATGCCGCAAATTGCGCTTGAAGCCGGGCGACCGGTTGCTTGATATCGGCTGCGGCTGGGGCGGGCTTGTGTGTCACGCCGCGCAAAACTACGGCGTGACCGCGCATGGCATTACGCTTTCCGAGGAACAGCTGAGCTTTGCGCGCGATAAGGTCAGACGTCTCGGTCTAGAAGACAAGATCACGCTGGAGATCAAAGACTACCAGGCGATGGACGGGACGTTCGACAAGATTGCCTCGATCGGCATGTACGAGCACATCGGCCTCAAGAATATTCCGGGCTAC
This sequence comes from Hyphomicrobium sp., assembly GCA_031369245.1. Classification (GTDB taxonomy): domain Bacteria; phylum Pseudomonadota; class Alphaproteobacteria; order Rhizobiales; family Hyphomicrobiaceae; genus Hyphomicrobium_B. Next base: position 839 of record JANMOL010000217.1, read on the forward strand.
ATGGATAAGGTGCGGTCGCTGCTGTCGGACGACGGGCTGTTCCTCAATCACGCGATTTCGCGGCGCGCGCCCAAGGACAAAAAGTCCTGGCTGAAAGCCCGCATGCGGCCCGAGAAGAAAGCTATCGCCAAATATGTCTTTCCGGGCGGCGAGCTCGACGACATCGGCCATTCGGTGGTGGCGATGGAGCGGGCAGGCTTCGAAGTGCACGATGTCGAAGGCTGGCGCATGCATTACGCCCGCACCTGTCAGCTGTGGTGCGAGCGGCTGACCGCCAATCGCGAACAGGCCATACACTATGTCGGCGAAGAAAAGTATCGCATCTGGGTGGCGTATCTGGCAGGCGTCAGCTTGGCGTTTTCGCGCGGCACGCTGCGCTTGTTCCAGACCGTGGCGTCAAAATCCGCCAAACGGCCGCCGCCACTGCCGCCAACCCGCGCTGACTTGTACCGCTAGCCGCTAGCGGCCCCGGCTTTTCAGATGGCTCTCGCAGCGCGCGCGGATTTCGCACAAATCCGTCAGGGCCTTCGCGATATCGGCCTGCTTGGTCGCGAGATCTGAAATGGCGCTGCTGACTTTATCGAGCAGCAACTGGGTTTGCGCTTGCTGGCCGGGATCGGCGTCATAGAGCGCCAGGTACTGCCCGACATCCTCGACCGTGAAGCCGAGGTTACGGCCGCGCAAAACAAGCATCAGGCGCGCCCGGTCGCGCTTGGAATAGGTCCGCGTCGTGCCAACGCGCTCGGGCGCAAGCAAGCCGCGGCTTTCATAAAAACGGATGGTCCGGGTGGTGATCGCAAACTCCAGCGCAAGGTCTGAAATCGAAAACGTCTCATCGGCGTCTTTCGCAGATTTTGTCGCCAACGCGACGCGCGCGGGCTTCACAGATTTACCAGACACTTTGACGGTCATCGGGCCTTCGCGCGGGCTGCTTCCTCGGCCACAAGCTCCTTCTTCGAGAGTTTGCCAATCAAGGTCTTTGGCAACGAGTCCCTGAATTCGATTTGTTCGGGAAGTTCAATTTTTGAGATCCGCTTGGCGAGGTGCTTGAGGATATCGTCAGCCGTCGCCGTCATCCCGGCCTTGAGTTTGATAAAGGCTTTCGGGGCTTCGCCGCGATAGGCGTCCTTGATGCCGATGACGGTCGCTTCTTCGACCGCTGGGTGTTCATACAAGGCTTCTTCGATGCGGCGCGGATAGACGTTGTAGCCAGAGCAAATGATCAGATCCTTGATCCGGTCGACGATCGCAAAGAACCCGAATTCATCCATCACGGCGACATCGCCGGTGCGCAGATAGTCGCCGGTGAACTGGTGCGCGGTTTCAGCCGGCTTGTTCCAATAGCCCTTCATGACCTGCGGACCCTTGACGCACAGTTCGCCGCGTTCGCCAGGGGCGACTTCTTTCGACGGGTCGTCAAGATCGCGCAGCGAGACGATCGTTGAGGGCAGCGGCGGGCCGATCGATCCAGCGATCACCCGGCCGTTGATCGGATTGCACGTCACCACCGGCGAGGCTTCCGATAGGCCATAGCCCTCGACCACCTGGGCTCCCGATAGCTTTTCGAACGCCAGTTTAATCTCGAGCGGCAGTGGCGCACCGCCAGTAATACAAAACCGCAACGACGACAAATTATAGCGCTTGATTTTGGGGTAGTTCAGCATCGCTGTAAAAATCGTTGGCACGGCAGGCATCATGGTCGGTTTTTCAGTGTGAATAAGCTTCACGGCCTGGGCCAGCTGGAAGCGCGGGATCAGGATAATCTTGGCCGCTTTGACGATGCCGACATTCATCACCACCGTCATCGCGAACACGTGGAACAGCGGCAGCACGCCCAGGATGCGCTCCTGGCCGTGCACCAGGTCGGTCGCCCAGGATTTAATCTGCACGGCGTTGGCGTAGAGATTGGCGTGCGTCAGCATGGCGCCCTTCGGCGTGCCAGTCGTGCCGCCGGTATACTGCAGCACGGCGACGTCATTCCACGGATCGATCGCGACCGGGCGCAGGACCGCTTTTGTTTTGGCAAGCGCCGCGCCGTCGATCAGCCGGTCCTTGACGCGCGAGGCCGTGACGTCGGCCAGGTCTTTGCGCTTGAACAATTTGAACAGAACCGCCTTTGACGCTGGCAGGTTCGCTGTGAACGGCACCACGATGCCGCGTGCCAGCGCACCGGCCGCGATCAAGCCCTCGATTTTGCCGAGCAATGCTGCAAGATCATGAGTCACCATGATCTCGGTTTCGCTGTCCTTGACTTGGAACATCAGCTCGTCGTGAGTGTACAGCGGGTTGAAATTGACAACCGTTCCGCCAGCTTTGAGGATCGCAAAGTAGTAGACGATGAACGTTGGCGTGTTGGGCAGGAACAGCCCGACCTTGCTGCCTTTACCGACGCCGAGCTGCTGCAGACCGGCGGCGACGAGATCGACCTCGGCTTGCAGTTCGCCGTAGCGGGTCACCCGGCCCAGGAAGCCAATGGCTGGGTTTTGCGGAAAGTCGCGGGCGGCTCGCGCCAGTATGGCCGGCAGCGGCTCGGGCACGATCTCCAGGTCCCAGGTGGCCGTTGCGGGATAGTCTGCGATCCAGGGATGGGGAGCCGTGCGATCGGAGGCGCTGAGCGGGCTGGTCATGGGGCCTTCATTCCGTGCTGCCGTGGAGGCGATTGAAGTCGTGTCGCTGCAGCCGCGCAGGCGGGTGCCGGATCACCGGCGGCTGCGACGAATTGAACAACTTTTTGCAGCCTGTGACCAGATCGCCGCCCGGCCTATCCCGCAGGATTGCAACACCAGGGCGTATCGGCTGCACGAAAGCGGCTGAATTGACGCGCCATTGAGCCCGTTACGCGGGGTGCCGTGCGGGCTTGCCACAGCCGAAAACCGGGTGCATGCGCCGCGGCATGGCAGCCGCCAAGCCCCGCATAACTGGACTTGGTGGGCGTTTAAGGATATGTGACGGCCCAGCTTGCCGTATGCGCAGGCTTGAACTAGTTAGAGACCAGGAAACGCTGGCCTTTCGCGGAGCCCCGCGAGGGCAGGAGACGCATATGGACGATGTTGCGACAAAGATTGTCGATATTCTGAAGAAGCATATGAAAGAGCCGCGCGACGACATTTCGCTCGATACGGCATTGACGGACTTGAAAATCGAGTCCCTCGACCTCGCCATGATCGTGTTCGATATCGAGGACGGCTTCGGCGTTGAGATTCCCTACAACGCCAACGAAGACGTTGAAGATTTCAAGACCGTCGGCTCGGTCGTCGAGCGGGTCAAGTCGCTTATGGCTGCCAAGGTCGCATCCGCCGGCAAGGCCTGACGATTGCAGGGCTCGGCTGGTTCATGACCGCCGGGCCACGCCTCCTATGCTGGCGGGGCAGGCGCCCTGGCAGCTTCGAAAAGAGAAAGATCTTATCCCATGAGCAATCCTGCCGGCCGGCGCCGTGTCGTCGTCACGGGTCTTGGCGTTGTGTCGCCCGTCGGCACGACCGTCCCTGAGTTCTGGGATAGCCTGAAAGCTGGCAAATCCGGCGTCAGCGAGCTCGGCGGATTTCCGCTTGAGGATTTGAAGATCCTGATTGCCGCGCAGATCAAGAGCTTCGATCACAAGGCGCGTCTCAAGCATTTCAAGCGCGATCGTATCATCACCATGGCCGACCGCTATTCGTGGTTTGCCGCCGCCGCCGCCGACGAGGCCGTGAAACAAGCCGGGCTCGAAGTGCCGTTCGTCAATCCCTACCGCGCCGCCTGCATCATCGGCTCGGGCGCGGGCGGACTGGTGACGTTCGAACAAGCCTACCGCGATCTTTTCATCGCCAACAAGCGCGCCACCCATCCGCTCACGCTGTTGCGCATTATCGGATCGTCGGCTGCAGCCCACGTCGGCATCGAATTCAACGTCAAAGGCCCGACGTTCGCGACCTGTTCGGCGTGTTCCACGGCCTCGCACGCCATCGGCTTGGCACGCGATTATATTCGCGACGGCGTGGTCGATGTAGCGATTGCCGGGGCATCTGAATCGGTCATCACCTACGGAACCATGAAAGCCTGGCAGGCGCTGCACGTGCTCTCGCCCGAAGGCTGCTTCCCGTTCGCCAAAAAGCGCAACGGCACCGTGCTGGCCGAAGGCGCGGGCATTCTGGTCATGGAAAGCTACGAGCACGCCAAGGCGCGCGGCGCGACGATCCTAGCTGAATTGTCGGGCTTCGGCATGGCGTCCGACAGCCAGGATATGGTCAAGCCGACGGTTGAAGGCCCCAGCGTTGCGATGCAGATGGCGCTTGATGATGCCGGCATTTCGACCAGCGACATCGACTATCTCAACGCCCACGGCACCGCCACCACCGATAACGACATCAACGAAACCAAAGCCATCCGCAACGTCTTCAAGCAGCACGCCGAGAAGCTGGCCATTTCGTCGACCAAATCGATGCACGGCCACGCCTTGGGTGCGGGCGGCGGGATCGAGGCGGTGGCCTGCATCAAGGCCATGCAGGATGGCTTCGTGCCAGCCACCATCGGCCTGGACGAAGCCGGCGAGGGCTGTGATCTCGACTACGTTCCCAACGTCGGCCGGGTCAAAAAAGTCACCTACGCGATGTCAAACTCGTTCGCCTTCGGCGGCCTCAACGCCGTGCTGGTGTTCGGCCCGCCTCCGGCCTAGGCCCGCCTCCGTCATCATCACATCGAGGTTTCTCGGCACCACGCGGCCATGCACCGTGCGAGGTGACACCGTACGGCCATCCACCGTACTCGAACGGACACCCTTGAAGGCGGCCACGCCAAATGTGAAGATGCTATCCGCGCGAGGTGCCGGACGGCCTGTTCACGAGAACAGACGTCAGACATTTGCGGCGCTCGTTGTGGGGCGAGGACAAGCGTATGCGGACCGTCATGATCCAGGCTGGTGGAATAAGCGTGCGGGCCCGTCTCCTTGATACACCCACCGCTGAACGCATCTGGGCGGCCCTGCCCATTAGGGCGTCGGCGCGCACCTGGGGCGAAGAAATCTATTTCGAAGCCCCCATCTCCTCGCAAGCCGAGCCGGGCGCCCGCGATACCATCAAAGCCGGTGAGATCGTGTTCTGGCCGGGCGGCGATGCCATTGCGATTGGCTTTGGGCCAACGCCGCTGTCGCGCAGCAAAAGTGAAATCCGGCTGGCCAGCCCGTGCAATGTCTGGGCCCACGCGCTCGACGATGTCCGGCTCCTGAAATCCATCCACGCCGGGCAAGATATTGCCGTCATCGAAGCGAAAAATTAAGTGGCGCGCGACGGCGACAGCGGACGTGCGCTGGTGGGCCCGGGAGGGCTCGAACCTCCAACCAGACGGTTATGAGCCGTCAGCTCTAACCATTGAGCTACGGGCCCCACCCCGGCGCGCGCGACAGGCGCCCAAGCGGCCTCATAACAGAGTTCGGCGACGGCTGCGAGCCTCGCCCAAAAAATGCTGGCCCGCGCCCAAGGATGGCCTTCATTTCTCCGTCTTACGTCAGTACGGCCCCCATCCATCAATCAGGAAGCACACTCATGTCCCGTTTGCTGAAAACCGCCGCCACTGCTGCCCTGCTTCTTGGCTGGCTGGCAGCCCCGCTCGCCGCTGAGGAGAAGCCTATGGAACGCACCGTCACCGTCTCGGCCACCGGCACGATCTCGGCGACGCCGGACGAAGCCTCGATCGCGACCGGAGTGACAAGCGAAGCCAAGACCGCGCGCGAGGCGCTGTCAAAAAATACCGAGGCGATGAAAAAAGTCATCGCCGAACTGAAGACCCAGAGCGTTGAAGCCAAAGACATTCAGACAACGCAGTTCAATGTCGAGCCGGTTTACGTCTATCCGAAAGAGGGCCAGCCGCCCGTCATCACCGGCTACCGCGTCAACAACATGGTCAGCGTGCGGGTTCGCAATCTCGACAATCTCGGCGCGGTGCTCGATCAACTCGTGACGGTTGGCGCCAACCAGATGAATGGCATTTCGTTTGAAGTCAGCAAGGCGGAAACGCTCAAAGACGACGCCCGCAAAGAGGCGATGGCCAACGCACTGCGCCGTGCCAAGCTGTTAGCCGCGGCAGGCGGCGCTGAGGTTGGCGAAGTGTTGCAAATTTCTGAGGATGTGCCGGTCGCCGGTCCGCAGCCGGTCATGTATGCCGCCAAGCGTGCTGCGATGGCGGAATCGGTGCCAGTCGAACGCGGCTCGCAGCAGCTCGAAGC
>JANMOL010000238.1:0-3795 GCA_031369245.1 Hyphomicrobium sp.
CTCTATGGTGCTTTGCTCGGTGATCGCAGGATCACTTTTTCCAGCGCTTGCCGCCGCTGGTCCCCGGCTCGACGATTGGGCGACGCTCAAGAACGAGCGTCACGGCTTTGCGATTGCCTATCCGGTCGATGTGTTCGAACAAAAAGACGCGCCGACGACGGATGAAGGCCGGGTTTTGTTCTCGAAAGACGGCAAAGCCAAGCTGCTGGTCGGGGCGTTCGACAACGCCGAGAGCAATTCACTCGCCGAGTACCGGCAGTTCCTTATGGACGAGCAATATGCCGGTGCGGCCATCGACTATGCGCCTGTCAAGCAGCGCTGGTTCGTGCTTTCGGGCACGCGCAACGGCGAAATGTTTTATCAGCGCGTCAGCTTCACCTGCGGCGGCAAGCTGATCAACAGCTGGGCGATGTTGTACCCAGCGTCAGAACGCAAAACCTACGATCGTGTGGTGGAAGCCGCTGTGCGCACCTATTTGCCGGGTGCGGGCCGGTCCGGGGCCTGCGATTGACGGGCGACTTCAGGCGGTATCGCAATAGCGGCGTTCCTCCCGCCGATATCTGGTTATTGATTGCCTGGGTCTGAATAAGCGCCGAATGGGCTTTTTTCTGGCTGCGGGAGCTCAGGCTCGCACCAGCGCGTTCGTCGCGCCGGCTGAGCGCTGGTGCGATGATTGCTGGCTTGCGGCTAAGCCGTACCGCTGGCAGCATATAATCTAAAAAAAACCATTTAAATCATCGTGTTATGAACCATTCCGTCGACTGGGCGCGGGCGTTAATCTGTGTGCGGGCGATGCCCGCAAGCGCTGGCGCGGCCGCTGCGGCATTTAATAAATTAATCGAATTCAAATGAATTGGCTGAAGAGTGTTCCTCAACACGATATGCCTTACGCAGTTGCGAGACTGCGGGTCCTGATCACGCGAATACCATCTTGTGAATTAGACCAAATCAGCGCAATTCTAATATCCGGTGAATAACCATTCGGGACGTGACTCTGGTGCTGTTGTCAATTCAGGAAAATATGGTTTTGCAGCTGGCGCGCCTCGTGGCCGGTATTGGCGCGAGCTTGGGCCGGTTTGCGGCCGAGCCTTTGACCACATTGCAAGCCCAGATCGCCCGGCTTGCCGTCCCCGCTGGTGTTTCTCAGGCAGCCCGGACGGCCGTTAAGTCTGCCACGAAGTCTGCCACGAAGTTTGCGATGACGTCTGCGGCTCCGGCGGCGTTAACGGCGAACGACCAGTGGTCGCGCGTTTCTGGCGTGCTGACGAACGCCATTGCCGGTGCGCGCGAGGCCGGTCAACTGCAGTCTGCCGCCACCCGTCAGCTCGATCTGGCGCAGTACGCGCTGTACACTTTGCGCGATGAGCTTAGCGCCGTCATGAGCGTGCCGGGCCGCCGTGAACCAGCGTCTGTGCATGTGCTCGACGCCAGCCCGTCGCGCGCCGTCGTTCAAGCGCTGGCTGCTTAAAAACTTCGCATTTTCAGAACGCTTTGACGGTGCTGTCACCGCTCGATACGCGCCCGATTGCGCCATCGCGCGGCGCCGCATCGATGATGACCGAGCGGTACTTTTCGATTTCCAGCACCGCTAATCCACGCTCAGCCATGCCGTCAGATTTGAGCCGCACGGTCCCATCGACGCCAGGAAAACCGCTCAGGCGCGTCAGGTTGGCGGCTGCATAGCGTTCCGCGACCGGCAGCGTGGCAAGGCTGATCGCCATCGTTATCGCATCATAGGACAGGCTCGCCAGTCTCGGCGGCGCCGTGCCAAACGTTTTGCGGAACTTGTCCGAGAAAGCGGTCCAGGCTTCGGGATCGCTGGCGGCGTACCATCCGCCAATCAGTTGCTCGTCGCGGGAAATCACCGGCACATCCCAAGCCGAAGTGCCGATCAGTTTGATCTTGCGGGTATCGATGCCGGAGTAGGACAGCAGCGGCCCGAGCTGGCCGATGGTTTCCTGACCACCCGGCACAAACAGCGCATCGACCGGCCTGCCGGCTTTCTCGGCCTCGGATACGGTCGCGAACACGCGCTTTGCAGCCGCCAGCATGCTCATGGAATCGGTGGCGTAACTTTCGAGCTGCACGAGCTCGCCGCCAGTGGCTGAAACAGCCTGCCGGAACGGGGCCTCGAGGGTTTTGCCGTAGTCGGTTTGCGGGATCAGCGCTGCAAAGCGGCGTTTGCCGCGGCTGGCTGCAAAGCTGACGACGCGGCTGACCTCTTGGCTTGCCATGAAGCTCATCAGGTAAACGCCGCGGCCTGCAACCGCTGGATCGTTGGAAAATGCGATGATCGGGGTGCTGGTTTTCAGCGCCGCCGTCGCAGCCCCCGTGACGGATTTGGCGAATAGCGGCCCGAGAATGATTTCAGCGCCCTCAGCGATCGCGGCATCGGCGGCCGCCATCGCGCCCGCGGCCGTGCCGCCGTCGTCTTTGGCAATCAGCTGGATGGCCGGATTGTCGGCCTCGAACAGCGCCATTTCAGCGGCTTGCTTCATGCCGCGCGCAATTTGGGCGGGCTCGCCGATGCCGGACATCGGCAACAGCAAGGCAATTTTGACGGCGCGGGCCTTGGTCTCAGTGGCGCTAGCGGCCGCGGGGCCGCCGCCGCCGGCAATCGACGCCGTATTGGCTGGCGGCGTGGCGATCGACTGCGCGCAGCCGCCCAGCAGCAGGCCTGCGAGGATGAGGCTTTGTAGCGTGCTCGTTGGCCGTGCCGTGGTCATCAAAACGTCGCTCCGCCTGCTGGTCAGCATCGGCTCCGTAATCACAACACGGCGGAGGATCGAATTTTTTCAGAATTTGCAAATCGCGTCACGTGGATAGAGGCTTGCGGACGGGCTCGAAAGCCGTTTCATGCAACAGTGCGGGAAAATCCGGCCGCTCCACAGGACCAACCTTGGAAAAACACTTGTCGCAGAGTTCCGAAAGCCCGCCCGGCCCAGACTATCCGCAAGGCCCGGGCGATCCGCACAGCCCGGGCGATCCGCATGGCCCAAGCGCGCTGTCATCATCCGTTGCCCGTGATATCGCCCGGTTGTGCAAGGAGCCGCTGGCGCCGGGCCTGCATCTGGTCGCAACGCCGATCGGCAACTTGGGCGATATCACGCTGCGTGCGCTGTCGGTCCTGCGGCGTGCCGATGTGGTCTACTGTGAAGATACGCGGCATTCAGCCAAGCTGTTGCAGCATTTTGCCATCCACGCCGTCACCCGGCCGTTTCATGAGCACAACGAAGAAACGGAACGCCTGCGCGTGCTGGCCGAACTGGAGGCTGGCAAAGCGATCGCGTTGATCTCGGATGCTGGCACGCCGCTGGTTTCGGATCCGGGCTTCAAGCTCGTTCGGGCCTGTGCTGCGGCCGGGCACTTTGTATCGTGCGTGCCGGGCCCATCGTCGCTGGTCACGGCGCTGGCGGCGAGCGGGCTGCCGACAGATGCGTTTTTTTTTGGTGGATTTCTGCCCCCCAAGCAGGCGGCGCGACGGGCGCGCTTGGCTGAGCTGAAAGCCATCCCTGCAACGCTGATTTTCTTTGAAGCGCCGCAGCGCGCTGCCGCTACGCTTTCCGATATGGCAGACGTTTTGGGCGAGCGGCCAGCGGTCATGGCGCGTGAATTGACCAAGCTGCATGAAGAAATTGCGCGGGCGCCACTGGCTGCCTTAGCGAAAGACCTCGCCGCGCGTGATGTGAAAGGCGAGATCGTATTGCTGGTTGGCCCGCCCTTGGCACTCGAAATCAGCGACGACGCCATCACCGCGCAGCTCGAAGCAGCCCTCGTGACGATGCGCTTGAAAGA
>JANMOL010000262.1:0-1893 GCA_031369245.1 Hyphomicrobium sp.
GGCAATCGGTCCCGGTGCGCAGGCATCGCCGATAACGCGGACCGTTTTTATGCCAGCGTCCTTCCAGTCGGGCTGCCTGTCGTTCAGCTTGCGGTAGAGTTCGTCATGCGATACGCGCGAGGTTACGAGTACGACAGCGTCACAGGCGAGCCGGTCGCGAACGTCCGTGTAGGCGCAGTTCAGCTCGACATGGCCGTTCCCGACCGACGTCAGCCCCGTATTCAACCGGATAGCTACGCCGCAGCTGACAAGGCGTCTGTGAACCGCCGCCTGCTCAAGTGTGTTGCGCGACCAGTCAGCCACAAACGCCGCGGGCGTGATGATCGTGACCTTGCCGCCCTTCGCCGCGATCTGTTCTGCAATCACGCTTCCCATGTAGTAGTGATCATCGTCGAACACGACTACGTTTCCTGACGGGATCCTGTTTTCCATCACATCGTCCGGCGTGAAGACGGGCATACGGGGATCGATGGGTACCGGCACGACGTGTTGTCTGCCGACGCCATCGCGGCGCCAGCTTGAGCCCGTCGCAATGGCCACATTCTGGAAGCCAAACGCCAGGATGTCTTCGGCGCTCAGCGCGCTGTAGAAGTAGCTTTGAACATTCGCGCGCTGGCTCAACTGATACTCGCGATAGTCAAGAACGCGCCCCCACGCCGACAGTCCAGGCAATCTCCGCTCCTTAGCAACGCGACCGCCGAGGGCTTTTCCTGCCTCGGCGATTGCAACGTCGTAGCCGCGTAGTGCCAAGGCGCGGGCGGCTTCCAATCCTGCCGGGCCTGAGCCGACGATCAAAATGGTGTCACTATCCCCCTTGGCGTTCATCCGCTCGGGATGCCACCCCTTGCGCCATTCTTCCATGAACGTAGGATTCTGAGTGCAGCGGCTGATCGACATCGTCATGTCGCCGGTGATGCAGATATTGCAGCCGATGCACTCGCGTATGTCTTCGAGGCGGCCTTCCTCGATTTTCTTTGGCAGGAATGGGTCGGCGATCGAAGGGCGCGCGCAGCCGATGAAATCCAGTGTGCCGGATTTCACCATTCTGACCATGACGTCGGCACTGGTGAACCGGCCGACACCAACAACCGGCCGCATCGTCAGATCTTTGATGCCCTTGACCAGTTCGGCCTGTGCAGCCTCCTCTTTGAAGCGGGAGGGGCCGGAGCATTCTTCCCAACTACCCTGTGCAAGATCCCAAAGGTCCGGCAAATCGGCGTGCATGGCGATAAAATCGCGAACCTCGGCGTTTGAAAACCCGAGATCCCCAATCGTCTCATCCAGTGACACCCGCAGCGTGATACCCATGGTATCGCCAACGGCATCGCGCAAATCGGAAATAACTTCACGCGCAAAACGCGAGCGGTTCTCCAGACTGCCGCCATATTCATCGGTGCGCTGGTTTGTGGCCCGGCTAAGAAAGTGTTGGAAAATGCCAAAACCGTGTGCACCATAGAGACAGATCAGATCAAACCCAGCGGTCCGCGACCGCTTTGCAGCGTTGACGAACCAGCGGCGGAGATTGAGAATATCACTCTTGTCCATGGAGCGCGCCTGGACCGGATCATTGGTAAAAGTGCGGATGGGCAATGCCGAGGGCGCAAGAGGAACCTCCTTGGTGTATAAATTTGGCCCGTTGATGCCGGAGTAGGCGAGTTGGATTCCCGCCAGAGCACCATGGCTCTTCATGCGTTCAGACATCTTGCGTAGCTGCGGGATATCCTGGTCCTCCCATAGACGCAGTTCGATGAACGGCGTGATCTCGGAGGTGTGATGCATCTCGGTCTGTTCGGTGAAGATGACGCCCCAGCCACCCTCGGCCTTGACGCCGCGCATCTCAGCTGCCGCCGAGGGATCGCGATAGCCCCCGCCATTGCAATGGGGCACCTGATA
>JANMOL010000285.1:0-2417 GCA_031369245.1 Hyphomicrobium sp.
GAATGCAGACCCGGCAGATCGGCGCCGCCGCCCATCCATTCGAGGCGTTTTGGGTGCCGCCACAGCGACTCGACGAGCTGCCACGAGTTGCCATAGTCGTCCGAGTGAAACAGCCCGCCGGGGAGAGTGCCGCACCACAGATGGCCGGGCTGCTTTGGGCCGCCCGTTTCCAAGCCCCAGATGCGCACCGTGGACCACGGGATCGGATTGCCCCACATGTCCTTCTCGTTGGCGTCATCGGGTTTTGGCGGATAGGCCGGCGCTGGGATTTCGGCAAACTCCAAGCCGTGATCATCGGTGCGGTGCAGCTTGACGCCGAAATGGCCATGATCGAGGGCTGCATAGATCCGGCGGCTGTAGGGATCGGCCAACACCAGCGAGACATTGTCGGCGAGAAAATTCGTGCCCGTCACGCGCCATGGCGATTGCCTTGGCCCATTGCGTTCGAGCGTGAACAAGCCTTTGCGCGTTGCCGCCAGAATTTTCGGGATCATCAGCGCCCTCCATCGCCTACGTTTGCAAGCGAGTTTATCCGCCGGAAAGCGCTTGGACAACGTAGATTTGGCTGGCCGGCAGTACAGCCTCGGTGAGCCCGGTGCGGTCGCGGACCATCATGCCGTCAATGAAAATCGTCATGTGCTTGCGAAGATGCGATTGATCGTCGAGCACATAGCCGCGGACGCGCGGATTGACGTCAAAGGCGGCCTCGAGGGCTTGGCGCACGGTGGCGCCCGCAACATCGACCGGCGGGCAATCAATGTGCCGCTTCAACGCTTGGGCAAAGATGACTTTCGGCACCGGTCACCTCCGCGCCGCTGAATAAAAACGTCAGATTGTAAAACTTGTCCCGCAACCGCACGACGCCGTTGCGACTGGATTTTTGATTTTGAACGATGCCCCCATCAGATCATCGACGAAATCAATCTCAGCGCCGCCCATGTAATTCAGTGAGACAGGGTCAATCAAAACTGCTGTACCAGACTTCTCCAGCACGAGATCATCGGCTGCGCGACCGGCCACTAGATCGAATTTATACTGGAAGCCCGAGCAGCCGCCGCCCTCGACCGAGACGCGCAAATTCGGCGCGTTGGGATCGCCCGCCACGATCTCAGCGATGCGGGCAAAGGCGCGGTCGGTGACAGAAACGGGTGGCGGCGCAGTCTCGGTCATGGCGGGCGGACTTTCTCGGTCAATCCTGGCGGCGCGGTGTAGCCCTGGGTTCTCGACGCAGCACTCTAGCGGCACACTCGTATAGAAGATAGGAATGCGGCGGCTGAAGTCAAATGCGGCAACGCACTCACGATGGCACTCCACCTTAAAGCTATCCTCGATAGCGGGCCCTACGGCTGCGGTCTGAAGCCGGGCGAACGTGCGCCAGCGCCGTACGCGGCCAATGGGGTTGCCTCGCGCGGCCGCATGACGGGTGAGCCCGAATGCCTGACGCGCAGCCCGTTTCAGCGCGATCGCGACCGCATCCTGCATTCCACTGCGTTCAGGCGTCTTAACTACAAAACTCAGGTGTTTGTGTTCCATGAGGGCGATCACTTTCGCTCGCGGCTGACGCATACGCTCGAAGTGGCCCAGATCGCGCGCACCATCGCGCGGCAGCTGAGGCTCGATGAAGATTTGGCTGAGGCGCTGGCGCTGGCACATGATCTTGGTCATTCGCCCTTTGGGCACGCCGGCGAGCGCGCACTCGATCGCGCCATGCGCGCGCACGGCGGGTTCGATCACAACGCCCAATCGGTCCGCGTGGTCAGCAGCCTTGAACGAAAATATTTGACGTTCGACGGGCTCAACTTGACGTGGGAAGTGCTCGAAGGGCTCGTCAAGCACAATGGGCCTGTGACGGATACAACCCATCCGGTCGCGAAAGTCGTGCGCCGGATCGAGGTTTGGCAGCCGCTCAATCTGCGGCAGTGGGCGTCGGCGGAAGCGCAAGCCGCCAGCCTTGCCGATGATATCGCCTACCTGTCCCATGATGTCGACGACGGGCTGCGGGCCGGGCTGCTGACGCTCGATATGCTGGCGGGCGTGCCGCTTGCCGGCCAGATCGCATCCGATGTGAAGGCGGTCGCGAGCGATGTGCAGGATGGCCGAGCGATCTATGAAGTGACGCGGCGGATGATCACCGCGATGATCGGCGATGTGATCGCGCAATCGCGCCTGAGGCTCGCGCTGCTGCAACCCGCGACGCCGGACGATATCCGCGCGGCCCCAAGCGCGATCGTCGCGTTTTCGCCGTCGATGGAGAGCGATCTCCAAGCGCTCAAAGACTTTCTATTCGAGCGGGTCTATCGCCACCCGCGCGTCGCGGGCGTAATGCAGGCAGCCGAGGCCATCGTCACGGACCTTTTTGCGCGCGACAGCGATTTTGGAGATCCCATCGCGCTGCCAGAGGCCTGGACGGACTTGAT
>JANMOL010000295.1:0-1810 GCA_031369245.1 Hyphomicrobium sp.
GGTCATATGCAACGGCGCCAAGCGCGGCCATGGCCGCTGTCGCTCCGGGTCCAGCGATCGATCACACGTGGCTTGAAGGCCGGTTTGATGCGATTGCAAAACGCATTGATGAATCACTTGCCGATATCCGCCCCGACCAGGGCTTTTTCGCACTTGGCCAGCGCGTCGATCACATCGAGCGCAGCGTCACGAGCATGTTCGAAAGGGTTGCGACGCGTGGCGATGTTGAAGGCATTCGCCTGATCGAAGCCCACGTCAGCGAACTTGCCGGTCATCTCGACAATACGCATCAGCAGCTGGTGCGCCTCGACACGATTGAAAGCTATCTCGCTGGCATCGCTGAGAAGCTCGATGACGTTCATCGGGCGGCTTTAAGCGCCGACAATGCGCCTCTGAACTTAGCCTCTCCCGGAGCGGACATCGATGTTGCGGCCATTGCAAGGGCTGCGGCGCAGGAGGCAGCACAGCGGGTCGCCGATCTTCAGCCGCGTCAACAGCCGTCGCACGGCACGGACGAGTTTCGCGGGCTGCTCGAACGCTTCATGTCAGAAAGCCGGGCAGGCGAGGAAAATACGACGGCGCTTCTCGACACCCTTCAGCAAGCCATGATCCGTCTGCTCGATCGCGTCGATGCGATGGAGCTTTCGCACCACCAGAATTTCCAGCAGCAGGCTGCGCCGCAGGAATATGTCCGCGAGCAGGTTCGCTTTAACATCGATCCTCAGCGCCCTCAGAGCTTTGCAGAAACGGAACCGGCCACGGTCCTCGATGCGGCCGTTGCCGCCGATGCGTCCGCCAAGTCGATGTCGTCGCCGTTCGCGCACGCGCCGGGCGATGACGACGTGTCACACGATCGGGAACTAGCCCCCGAACGCAACGCGCCGCTTGGGGGATCGCCCGCGCAGCGCTCGGCCGACAAAATGCGCCAGGATTTCATCGCAGACGCGCGCCGGGCCAAGATGCGCTTGGCTGAAGAAGCGTCAGGCGACGTGGTCATCACGAAGCCTGATCAAGCGTCTGAGCCGGCGCCGGCAACCAAGCCGCAATCGCCACAAACCAAAGCCGCGACCAAGGCTGGGGCAAGTAAATCTGCCGCAATGGGTTCGTCCACACCGCGCCTGATGGCCGTTGGCCTTGGAGCGCTGACGCTGATGGGCGGGCTGTGGTACATCATGCAGGATGGGCCGTCAGCGCCTGCGTTGCCCGTTGCCGCGACGTCCGCGCCGCAGAAAGGCGTTGCAGGATCCAAAAACGCCAACGCTGCCAGCAAAGAAGCCCGCAGCGATATCCCCAATGGTGCGCTGCCAGCCGCCGATGGTGAGACCAAAGCTCCCGACCAGGGCGATGCCGCTGAGGGTAGCCTGAAGCAAATGAACATGCAGGAAGGCACGCACGGCGAAATTATTCCCGGCGACGTGCAATCGGGGACGACCAGCGTTCCGATGCTTGGGATCGCGGTCGATACCGAAAAACCAGTCACGGCTGCAGACCTTCAACGCGCCAAACGCCAGCAAGCCATGGCGAACATGTCGAACCGTGTAGGTCAGGCGGCAGCAGATAACGCCAACCCGATGGCCACGCCAGCGGCATTGGTCGCGGATGGCGACGGCATGGACGCAGCGTCGTCTGCGGCCGGCCAAACGTCGATCAACAAGAATGGCATGTCCAGCAACAGCCCGCTCGATTTGCCACCCGCCTCCGTCGGCCCGTTGTCACTTCGCCTAGCGGCGGCTAATGGCGATCCGTCGGCCGAGTTTGAGGTTGGTGCGCGCCTGGCTGAGGGCAAAGGCACGGATCAAAGCTTCAAGGA
>JANMOL010000308.1:0-5684 GCA_031369245.1 Hyphomicrobium sp.
GCGACGAAGGCACCAGCCAAGACCCATGGCGATATCAAGGATATGACCTTCGAGCGTGCGCTCAAGGAGCTTGAAGCCATCGTCGGGCGTTTGGAGCGCGGCGACGTCGAACTCGAAGAGAGTATCGCCATTTACGAACGCGGTGAGGTCCTGCGCGATCATTGCGACCGGCTGTTGAAACAGGCCGAAGCCAAAGTCGAGAAGCTGACTTTTGGCGCTGACGGGCGGCCCAAGGGGACGGAGCCTTTGGATCCAGAGCGCTGACGGATGAGCATTGGGCCTCATGACATCAATGGCAGAGGAATGAAATTATGCACGCCACCGCAAGCTTGATTGGGCGCATTCTGCTGTCCGCTATTTTCATCGCAGCAGGCGTTAACAAGATCGCCAGCTACGACGGTACGCTCGGGTTTATGGCCAGCTATGGCGTGCCCGGTGTGCTGCTGCCGGCCGTGATTGCACTGGAGTTGCTGGGCGGGATTGCCATTCTCGCCGGCGTCTACGCGCGTTGGGTTGCCCTAGCGCTGGCCATTTTTACGCTGGTCGCGGCGGCTGTTTTTCACAGCAATTTTGCCGACCCAATCCAGATCGCCATGTTCATGAAGAACGTCGCCATTGCGGGCGGACTGTTGTTGCTGTTTGCCAACGGTGCGGGCCGCTATGCGATCCGCGACTGAGGCTGCGTCCCCATCATTTTGGCATCTCGGCTGAACCGATTGCCCAATGAACGCTGCAGTGGCTGGCATCCATCCGCGCTATGCGGAAGCCTTTTTGAAGTTGGCGGCGGCCTTATCCCAGTTCACCGTGTTCCACCAAGCCTTCAAGTAATCAGCGCGCTTGTTCATATGCTTGAGATAATAGGCGTGCTCCCAAACATCGACGCCGATGACCGCTTTGGCGCCCAAGTCCATATGCGGCGTGTCTTGGTACGGCGTGTTGAATACGGCCAGCTTCTTGTCTTTGCCGACCGCCAGCCAGGCCCAACCTGAGCCAAAGCGCGTCAGTGCAGCCTTGCTGACTTCGTCGATCAATTTATCTTTCGAGCCAAACGCGCCGTCGATCGCATTTTTGAGATCACCGGTTGGCTCAGACGCGCCGCCAGGTGTCATGAGGTCCCAAAAAAACGTGTGATTGAAGTGGCCGCCTAAGTTGTTGCGCACAGCCGCCCGGTTGTCTTCGGAAATGCCTGCAAGGTTGCTGAGGATGTCGTCGATGGACTTGGTTTTGAGTTCAGGCACCTTGGCGGCGAGCCCGTTGAGATTTGTGATGAAGGTCTGGTGATGGCCAGAGTGATGGACCTTCATGGTAGCGGTATCGATATGGGGTTCGAGCGCCTCATAACCGTAGCCGAGCGGCGGCAGCGTGAATGCAGCTGCAGCGGCGTCTTCGGCCTGAGCGGCTGCCGATAGCCTCGCAGCACTGGCAGCAGCCGTTGCGGCCGCAATGGTCTTGATGACGTCCCGGCGGTTCATGCTAAAGGCTCCTGATTGGCATTAATGCGAGCCGGCTGTGATCTAACTGTTGCTTTTCGTTCAACAGACCGCCGATAAAGCGGCCGCGCGAGGTGCGCAGGTCCAGCGCACCGTTTGAGGCACCAAGTCATATGGGTTCATCACGACTGGACGCAAGGCTTGTTGAGGCAGGGCTGGCGGCAACCCGGTCGCGGGCCCGCGATCTTGTCGTGCGCGGGTTCGTGCGGGTCGACGGCTTGCGATGCGATAAGCCCGGCCGTGATCTCGGCCCGGGTGCGCGCGTGGAGCTGACGGCCGGTGCGCCCGACTTTGTCTCCCGCGGCGCTGAAAAACTGATCGGTGCGTTAGACACCTTTGGATTTGAGCCCGACCACCGCGTTGCGCTCGATGTCGGGGCATCCACCGGCGGGTTCGTACAAGTTTTGCTGCAGCGTGGCGCGGCCAAGGTTTATGCCGTCGATGTTGGACACCAGCAACTGCATTCAGATCTGCGGCGCGATCCGCGCGTCATCTGCTTGGAAAAGTGCGATGCCAGAACGTTAAATCATGACATTATCGCCGAGCCCGTCGCTGCCATTGTCGCCGATGTCAGTTTTATATCTTTAACAAAAGTGCTGCAGCCGGCGTTGCGGCTGGCGTGCCCCGGCGCTTGGCTGGTGGCGCTGATCAAGCCGCAATTCGAAGTGGGACCTCAGGCGGTCGCGCGTGGCGGCATCGTTCGCGATCTGGCCGAACGCGATCGCGCCGTTGAAATTGTCTCAACGTGGCTTGCAAACCAGCCGGGTTGGAGTGTGCGCGGCCTCTGCCCCTCTCCCATTCGCGGCGGGTCTGGCAACGAAGAGTTCTTGATCGGAGCCGTGTGTGACGCCTGAAATGCTGGCTGAACTGAAGGACGTCACGATCACCCGCGTCGGCGCGCAGGGCGACGGTGTTGCCGAGACGGACGCTGGTCCGGTGTTCGTGCCGCTGGCACTGCTGGGTGAGCGCGTTGCAGCGCTGGTCTCCGGCGATCGCGGCCGTCTGGTCAACGTGTTGACCGCCAGTCCCGATCGCGTGTCGCCGCTCTGCCGCCATTTTGGCAGCTGCGGGGGGTGCGCCCTCCAGCATATGGCGCCGGCCGTCTATCAAGAGTGGAAACGGGATCAAGCCATCGCTGCGTTCCGCTCGCGCGGCATCGACGCGGATGTGAGCGCTGTTGTGACGCCGAACGGTCACCGGCGGCGCGCCACCTTGACCGCCCGGCGCGATGCGATGGGCGTGCGGCTCGGATTTCATCACGCCGCCTCGCACGACCTCGTTGATATCGTCGAATGCGTGGTCAGTGATCCGCGCATCGTTGCGGCTTTGCCTGGCTTAAAGGCGCTGCTGGAACCCTTGGTGTCGCGCCGCGGTGATGTGCGCGTCAGCGTGACCCTCACCGATTGCGGGCTTGATGTGGATCTCGACGGCGTCAATCGCTCGCTGACGCCGGATGTCCGCAGCCGTCTTGGCCAGCAGGCCTATGCGCTAGCCCTGGCGCGGCTGACGCTCGCGTCCGACGTCGTCTACGAAGCGATGCCGCCGGTCTTGCGCTTTGGCGGCGCCGATGTGCGCGTGCCGCCGGTCACGTTTGTCCAGGCGATGGCGGACGCCGAAGCCGCGATGGCGCGGCTAGTGACGGACGCCGTTGGCAAGGTCAAATCAACGGCCGACTTATTTGCAGGCGTCGGCGCCTTCACGTTTCCGCTGGCGGCGCGCGCCAAGGTTTTTGCGGTCGATAGCGACAAGGATGCGATTGCGGCGCTGGCTCAGGGCGTCCGCACAGCCACCGGCCTCAAGCCCATTACGACGCTGGTGCGTGACCTGATGCGAGAGCCGCTGTCAGCGCTTGAGCTCAAGGACTTCGATGCGGTGGTGTTTGATCCGCCGCGGGCGGGTGCGGAGGCGCAAGCCCGTATGCTCGCTAAATCCAAAGTCAAAACGGTGGTCGCCGTGTCGTGCAATCCAGCAACCCTGGCGCGCGATGCTCGCATTCTGATCGATGGCGGCTACCGGATGGAGGCCGTCACGCCCATTGACCAGTTTCTCTATGCGGCCCATATCGAAGCCGTGGTGGCCTTCCGGCGTTAGGGCTGCGGCGGGAAATGCAGGCGGCCTAAGCCCCGCATTGCCCGCGGTGGCGCAAGAAATGATCGGCCAGAACGATGGCCATCATCGCTTCGCCGACAGGCACCGCGCGGATACCGACACAGGGATCATGGCGGCCCTTGGTGACGATCTCCGTGTCGTGGCCCGCGTTGTCGATCGTGCGGCGTGGCGACAAAATCGACGAGGTTGGCTTGACCGCAAACCGGCAGACAATTTGCTGGCCGCTCGAGATCCCGCCCAGAATACCGCCAGCATGATTGGATAGAAATTCTGGTGCGCCACTTTTGCCGATGCGCATTTCATCGGCGTTTTGTTCGCCTGTCAGAGCTGCCGCATGCATGCCCGCGCCGATCTCGACGCCTTTGACGGCATTGATCGACATCATCGCGGACGCCAGGTCTTGATCGAGCTTGCCATAGATCGGCGCCCCCCAGCCAGCCGGCACGCCATCGGCCACGACTTCAATGACGGCACCAGCGGACGAGCCGCTCTTGCGAATATCATCGAGATAGCTGGCAAACGTTTCAGCGGCCTTGGCGTCGGGCGACCAAAACGGATTGTTGCCGACTTCGTTCCAATCCCATCGCGCCCGGTCGATTTTGTGCGGTCCGATCTGGACCAGCGCGGCACGGATCGTCACCGCTGGAATGACGAGGCGCGCGACCGCACCGGCGGCAACGCGCGACGCCGTTTCGCGCGCCGACGAGCGTCCGCCGCCGCGGTAGTCGCGGATACCGTACTTGGCGTCATAGGTGTAGTCGGCGTGGCCGGGCCGGTATTTGGCTTGGATATCGCCGTAGTCTTTCGAGCGCTGGTCCGTGTTTTGAATTTCAAGCGCGATCGGTGCTCCCGTCGTCACTTGACGGCCGCTGCTGTCGGGGAACACGCCTGAGAGAATTTTGACTTCGTCGGCTTCGCGGCGCTGGGTCGTGAAGCGGGACTGGCCGGGCTTGCGCTGATCCATGAAGTGCTGGATGCCGGCCGCATCGAGTGCCAGCCCGGGCGGGCAGCCGTCGACGATACAACCAATGGCCGGACCGTGGCTTTCACCCCAGGTCGTCACGCGAAAGAGATGACCAAAGCTGTTGTGGGACATGACCGGGGATTTCAGCTCAAGATGCACTGTGGCGCGGCAGCGGGAAGAAAAGCTCTGCAACGGAGTGTTGCAGTCCTGCGTCACCTGTATTCTTAGGAGCGCGGCTGGAGCCCGGCAAGGGCGCTTGACCGGCAAAGCGCGTGACAACGCGGCGCGACGCAGATTAATTATCCCTCAGTACAGAGTTCGCCGAAGGTTCCGCCACGCTTGCGATCTATCGATCGGCGCTCACTGAAACGTTCGCCTTGAGTTCATATCGCATCGACAACTCGGCCGATCGCGCTTTGCCTGCCCAAACGCAGCCTGCGCCTGATCGAGAGACCGCACGTTGAAAGAAAGCGATGACTGTTGGGCCTGGCTTTCGAGCCATTGGGGCTGCGTTTCTCGATATTGTATTTCAGCGTCTCTGCTGACGGGACCCGTCAGTGGAATACCAGATGGCCGTTCCTCCCGGGTTTGAGCGCCCGTGGTCGAACTGTTGTCACATCATCATCCTTCGGGATGCGAAGAGCCGGAGAGCCGCTTCTCCGGCTCTTTTGATTTTTTACCACTTCCTGCTATCGCCCGGCCACCGGTGATGCGAAACGCGCAGCACGTGATAGGTTGCTTGTCGCGGCGAATAGAGATTTGGGTTTTCGGATGAGCGCGCGTTGGCGACTGACAGCGATAACTCTGCTGCTCTCATGCGCAGCCCCGCTGGGCGTGCGCGCACAAGAGGCGACAGCAAAAACACTAGACGCTGCTCCGGCCGATGTTGCGGTGCCATCCGCGCCGCGCGCCGCTCAGATCGAGCCGATGGTTGCGCCCGTCAAGCGCAGTGCACCGCAAACGCCTCATAGCAAGGCCAAGACTGCGAGCGTGCAAGCAGGTGAGGCCGCGGCAAAAATCGCTAAGACGTCCGGGCCGGTGCTCAAAAAGCAAGCGGCCAGCAATGCGAAGGCACCGGATCAAGTACCGTCAACGCCGAAGTCTTCGGCCAAAACGCTGGC
>JANMOL010000367.1:0-5751 GCA_031369245.1 Hyphomicrobium sp.
ACGCGAAGAACAGGATCAGCAGCGCATAGACCAGCATGTGCAGCGGCTGGCCGGTGCCGAGCGCGGCAACGGCGTTGTTCAGCCATTCAGGTCCCTGACCGGCCGAGAATTGCGCGACGGTGATCGGCAGCAGCAACAGCGATGACGCAAAGATCGGCGGGATAACGCCCGACGAGTTCAGCTTCAAGGGCAGGTGCGAGGCGTCGCCCTGGAACATCTTATTGCCGACTTGGCGTTTGGGATATTGCACCAGCAGCCGCCGTTGGGCGCGCTCGAAGAACACGATCGCCGCGATAACCGACAGGGCCAGCGCCAAGAAGAAGACCAGGATGCCGGGCGAGATGGAACCCGTGCGCGACAGTTCGAACAACTGCACCAAGGCACCGGGCAAGCCGGCGACAATGCCCGCAAAGATAATCAGCGACGTGCCGTTGCCGACCCCGCGCTGCGTGATCTGCTCGCCGAGCCACATCAAGAACATCGTGCCGCCGACCAGCGTGATGACAGTGGTGGCGCGGAAGAACCAGCCAGGATCGATGACCACCGAGCCGACGCTGCTGCGCGAGCCTTCAAGGCCGACGGCGATGCCGTAGGCCTGCAGGGTTGCCAGCATCACCGTCAGATAGCGGGTGTACTGGTTGATCTGCTTGCGGCCGGCTTCACCCTCTTTTTTGAGAGCTTCAAGCCGCGGATTGATCGAACTCATGAGCTGCATGATGATCGATGCGGAGATGTAGGGCATGATGTTGAGCGCGAAAATCGCCATGCGTTCGATCGCGCCGCCCGCGAACATGTTGAACATGCCGAGCATGCCGCCGACCTGCGATTTAAAAGTCGCAGCAAAAGCCGCCGGATTGATACCCGGCATTGGGATGTAGGTGCCAAGACGGCAAATGATCAACGCGCCGAGCGTGAACCAGAGACGCTTCTTCAGCTCCTCGGCCTTCGCAAAGGCGCCAAGATTGAGGTTCGAAGCAAGCTGCTCAGCAGCGGAAACCATGGTCGTCTCTCCTGACCGTCGCGCCGGCGTCTCAGCATCCCGCCGCGGTCTTTGGCGGGCCGCCCCGCCAACCGCCAGCTGGACAATCGCGCCCTGGTGCAGATGGGTTCAGGCGCTCAGCGCCTCAACCCCCCGGCGCCTTAACCTGCGTCCTTTTTTGCGGCCGTCTTGCCGGCAGCAGCCTTCTTGGCCGCCGATTTATTGCGCTTCATGACGTCGGCTTCGAGGATCTTGACCTCGATCACCTTGACCGACCCGCCCGCCTTTTCGACAGCGGCCTTGGCCTTGACCGAGGCGTGGTTGACGGTAATCGCAACCTTGGCCTTGATCTCGCCTTCGCCGAGCAGGCGCAGGCCGTCTTTCGGGCGGCGCAAAACACCGGCTGCAACCAGAGATGCAATATCGATCGGTTTGCTGCCGTCGATCCGCTTGTCGTCGATCGCCTTCTGCAGCGCGCCGATGTTGATCTCATTAAACTTGTCGGGCCGCCATTTATTGAACCCGCGCTTTGGCAAGCGCCGGTGAAGCGGCATCTGGCCGCCTTCGAAGCCGCCGATCGCAACGCCCGAGCGGGCCGTCTGGCCTTTGCCGCCGCGGCCGCCCATCTTGCCCATACCAGAGCCGATACCGCGCCCGATGCGGACGCGGAACTTGCGCGCGCCTGCGTTGTCTTTAATGCCGTTGAGCCGCATGGGACCCTCTCTTGCTTGCGCCCGGCGACTCCCGTTCCGGGAGCCGGCCGCCGGTCGCGATGAACAAAACTATTTCCCGTCGATGACGCGGACGAGATGCTGAACTTTTTTGAGCATACCGCGCGTCGCAGGCGTGTCTTCAACCGTCGAGCGGCGATTGAGCTTGTTGAGGCCAAGTCCGATCAGCGTCTCGGTCTGGCGCGCGGGCCGCCGGTTGGCGCTGCGCGTCTGCTCAAGTGTGAAGGTTTTCTTCGTCGCCATTGCGTCACCTTACGATCAAACGAGCGGAACTGGCCAAAGCGGCCGGTCAACCGCTGGATTATGCTTCTGCTCCAGCATCGATGACCGAGCCATCACGGCGGCGCGATACGATGTCCGATACTTTTTTGCTGCGGCGGGCGGCAACGCCGCGCGGATTTTCCTGGATCTTGAGTGCGTCAAACGTCGCGCGGACGACGTTGTAGGGGTTGGTCGATCCCATCGACTTGGCCACCACGTCATGCACGCCGAGCATTTCGAACACGGCGCGCATGGCGCCGCCAGCGATGATCCCGGTCCCGGCCGGCGCTGAGCGGATAACCACCTTGCCGGCGCCGTGACGGCCAGCGGTATCGTGATGCAACGTGCGGGCATCGCGCAGCGGCACGCGCAGCAGATTGCGCTTGGCAGCTTCCGTCGCCTTGCGGATCGCTTCGGGCACTTCGCGCGCCTTGCCGTGACCGAAGCCGACGCGGCCTTTCAGATCGCCGACAACGACGAGGGCTGCAAAGCCGAAGCGCTTACCGCCCTTGACGACCTTGGCGACGCGATTGATGTGCACCAGCTTATCGGTGAACTCGCTATCGCGTTCCTCGCGGTCTCTGCCACCGCGATCTCTTTGGGGTCCACGTGCCACGATTTATCCTCTCGCGGTTAGAATTTCAGACCGCCCTCGCGGGCGGCATCGGCAAGCGCTTTGACACGCCCATGAAAAAGAAAGCCGCCACGATCGAAGACGACATCGGTGACGCCGGCTTTGACGGCGCGTTCGGCGACCAGCTTGCCAACGGCGGCGGCTGCCGCTTTGTCGGCGCCGGTCTTGAGCGCACCTTTGAGATCCTTCTCGAGCGTCGAAGCGGCCGCGATGGTCGCCCCCTTCACATCGTCGATCACCTGAGCATAGATATGCTCTGACGACCGGTGGATCGACAGCCGCGGTTTCGTCCCCGAATGCTTTTTCAGCGTCCGGCGTACGCGCGCTCTGCGTTTTAAAAACAGTTCGTTGCTCTGGGCCATGACCGCCGTCCTTATTTCTTCTTACCTTCCTTGCGGAAGATGTATTCGCCTTTATAGCGCACGCCCTTGCCCTGGTAGGGCTCTGGCTTGCGGGAAGCTCTGATGTCGGCTGCAACCTGGCCGACCACCTGCTTGTCGATGCCGGACACCGACACGAGATCTGATTTCGCGCCCGCGACCTTGACTTCGACGCCGGCCGGGATCTGCAGGACCACATCGTGGCTGTAGCCGACGCTGAGTGTCAGCACATCCTTGCTCTTCATCGACGCCTTGAAACCGACGCCGTGGATTTCGAGGTCGTGCGTGTAACCCTTGGTCACGCCCTCGATCAGGTTGGCGATCTGGGTGCGCGACATGCCCCACTTGGAGCGCGAGAATTTGGTATCTTCGACCAACGCGACCTCGACACCGTCGGCCGATTTCTCGACTTTGAGATCTTCAGGCACGACGAAGGAAAGCTCGCCCTTCGGGCCCTTCATTTTGACCGTCTGGCCAGTAACCGTCGCCGTAACGCTTGACGGAACTGGAACAGCCTTTTTACCGATGCGCGACATGGGTTCTTGAAACCTCTATCAAACCGGCAACCGCCGGACCTTCGCGTTAGAAAATGTTGCAGATAATTTCGCCGCCAACGTTGGCCTCGCGCGCCTTGCTGTCCGACATGACGCCCTTCGGCGTCGAAAGGATCGCAACGCCGAGACCGTTGGCAACGGTCGGGATGTCTTTGACGGGTGAGTACACCCGGCGGCCGGGCTTCGAGATCCGCTCGATTTCGCGGATCGCAGGCTGGCCGTTGTAGTACTTGAGCTCGATTTCGAACTGCGGAAGTTCGCCCTTGAGCTCAACGCGGGTGTAGCCGCGAATGTAGCCTTCGTCGGCCAGCACGTCGAGGACGCGCGCTCTGAGGCTCGACGCCGGCGTCGCAACCTTGGGACGGCGGCGCATCTGCGCGTTGCGGATGCGGGTCAGCATGTCGCCAACTGGATCGTTCATTGCCATGATGCGGTGCCCCTACCAGCTCGACTTTGTCATGCCCGGAATGCGGCCCTGGCTCGCGAGTTCGCGGAGCTGGTTGCGGCACATTCTGAGCTTGCGGTAGTTGCCACGCGGGCGGCCGGTGATTTCGCAACGATTGCGCACCCGCACTTTCGCGCCGTTGCGCGGCATCTCGGCGAGCTTCAGCCGGGCCGCGAAACGCTCTTCCGGCGTTTTCTTCAGATCGTTGGCAACGGCTTTCAAACGCTTGCGCTTGGGCGCCTGCTGTTCTGCCATCTTGCGGCGGCGATTGTTCTTTTCGATCGAACTGGTCTTAGCCATTTAGTCTCCTCCAAAGGCCTTTCGGTTACTTCGTGTTTGAAGCGGGCCGAGGTCCTCTAGCTGCGGAACGGGAAGTTGAAGCCTTTGAGCAATTCGCGGGCTTCGTCATCGGTGCGTGCGGTGGTGCAGACGATGACGTCCATACCCAGCACGTTGTCGACCTTGTCGTAGTCGATTTCAGGGAACACGAGGTGCTCTTTGAGGCCGGTCGCGAAGTTGCCGCGGCCGTCGAAGCTCTTCGGGTTGAGACCGCGGAAGTCCTTAACGCGCGGCAGCGCGATGGTGACGAACCGGTCGAGGAATTCATACATCCGATCGCCGCGCAGCGTGACCTTGGCGCCGATCGCCATGCCTTCACGCAGCTTGTAGACCGCGATCGCCTTGCGGGATTTGGTGATCACCGGCTTTTGACCGGCAATCAGCGCCAAGTCGCCGGCGGCGACATCGACCTTCTTGCGGTCGGTGACGGCTTCCCCGACGCCCATGTTGATCACGATCTTTTCGATGCGCGGGATCATCATGACGTTGCCGTAAGCGAACTTGGTCCGCAGCGCGTCTCGCACCACCTTTTCGTAGTGCACCTTCATGCGCGGCTTGTAGTCTTTCGGACGCGGGGCGACCGGCGCGCGCGGCGCTGCGGCGGCAGCCTTTTTAGCGCTCGCCTTGGCAGCCTTTTCGGCGCCCTTGGCGGCGGCATCGGACTTGCCGCCCTTTGCGGCTTTATCTTTCTCAGCCATGGCTTAATTCTTCTCCGGGATCTGCTCGCCCGAGCGCTTTGCAATTCGGACTTTCTTGCCGTCGGCTAGGATCTTGAAGCCGACGCGGGTGGCCTTGCCGTCCTTCGGATCCTCGATGGCGAGGTTCGAAATCTGGATCGGGCCTTCTTTTGAAATAATCCCGCCTTCAGCCTGCGCCGTCTGACGCTGATGGCGGCGGACCATATTGATGCCGCGCACGAGCGCGCGATTTTCCTTCGGGCGGATCTCAATAACTTCGCCGCGCTTGCCCTTGTCACGGCCAGTGAGAACGACCACCGCGTCACCCTTTTTGATCTTGAACGAGGCCATTACAGCACCTCCGGCGCGAGCGAGACGATTTTCATGTGGTTCTTGGAGCGCAACTCGCGCGTCACCGGCCCGAAAATACGGGTCCCGATCGGCTCGCCGTTGGCGTTGATGAGCACGGCGGCGTTGCGGTCAAAGCGGATCAGCGAGCCGTCGGCGCGGCGGATGCCCTTGGCAACACGCACGATCACGGCCTTCATGACTTGGCCCTTCTTGACGCGGCCCTTGGGGATCGCCTCTTTGACCGAAATCACGATGGTATCGCCGACCGTCGCATACCGGCGCTTCGAGCCGCCCAGCACCTTGATGCACTGGACCCGGCGGGCGCCCGAATTGTCGGCGACGTCGAGATTGCTCTCCACCTGGATCATCGCGCCGTTCCTTCTCTTGTGGCCGCGGGATC
>JANMOL010000370.1:0-1911 GCA_031369245.1 Hyphomicrobium sp.
CATCGATTGCGACTAGGTAGTTCAACGACCACCGATAGGCAAAATTGTCAGGCTTGGTTTCGTTGCCGACATGAACCTTGCCACGCACAGATGCACCGTTACCGCCTGCCATGGCGAGGCGGTCGCCCGCGATCAGCGGCACCAGGCCTGCCGCTGTGCCTGGCCCGGCGATGACGGTCTCAAAACCGATCTGGCGGCCAAGTTCGGCGGTTGCCGCCCCAACGGCATAGAGCGTTCGTTGTTTCGCATGCGGTAGAGCCGGGGATTGGGCCAGCGCTTTGAGGCCGTTGCGGCTGGTCGCGACGAGCGCGCCTAATCCGTCGAGCGCGCGCTTTGGAATAACTTGCAGGTCGATGCGGATCAGCGGCGCCAAACTGACGCGGCAGCCAAGGGCTTCGATGCTGGCTTTCAGATCCGCCGCATCATCCTGGGGCCGCGTGATCAGAATGTGCATCAAGCCGGTGTGCGCTCCAGGACGCCGGGTCCAGCCTTGACGAGAACGTCGTCGGCGGCACTGAGCCCGAGGTCAATTGCGCGCTCGGGCAGGCTCGACCGGGCGACACTGCAGCCCTTTTTGCCGTCGGGCGACAGCACCTGTCCGCGAAACATCAGCATGCCGTCCGCGAGATGGGCATAGCCGGCAATCGGCGTGCGGCATGAGCCCTCGAGGCGGGCCAGAAACGCGCGTTCGGCTGTCACGGCCAATGCCGATGCGGCATCGTTGAGCGGCGCGATGATGTCGGCCGTGCGTTCGTCTCCCGCGCGGATTTCAAGCGCAATGGCGCCTTGCGCGACGGCGGGCAGCATTTCATCGATTGGGATCGGGGCGGTGATGCGGTCTTGCAATCCCAGTCGCTTCAGCCCGGCAACCGCCAGAAATGTTGCTTCCGCCACGCCCTCCTGCAGCTTGCGCAGGCGGGTCTGCACGTTGCCGCGAAAGCCGACAACTTCGAGATCGGGCCGGGCGTGCAGCAGTTGGGCCTGGCGGCGGAGTGAGGATGTGCCGACCGTCGCGCCCTGGGGCAGGGAGGCCAGCGTCGGGTGGCGAAGCGAGATAAACGCGTCGCGGACATCTTCGCGCGGCAGAACGGCGCCGATCACAAGGCCGTCCGGCAGGGCGGTCTGCATATCCTTCATCGAGTGAACCGCCAGGTCGATCTCGTTCGACAGCAGCGCGTCCTCGATTTCCTTTGTAAAGAGGCCCTTGCCGCCGATCTCGGCCAGCGGCCGGTCGAGGATTTGATCACCGGACGTTTTGATGATTGTGATTGAAATCGCGTCGTGCGGCAGGCCGTGTGCTGCGGCAATGCGGTCGCGCACCTCATGCGCTTGGGCGAGTGCTAGGGGTGAACCGCGGGTTCCGATGCGGATCGGCAGAGCTTGCAAGGGGCTTTCTCCAGGTGCTAGGCGGGTCGTGTCGGCCGCCATTAATGCTCTAATGCTGGCCGGTTGCCAACCAGTTGGAGAAAATCGACATTATGGCCGCTCAAGACCCTCAGGCCGGACGCCCCTGCCTGATGCTCGGGATCGAAACGAGCTGCGATGAAACCGCAGCCGCCGTCGTTTTGCGCGAGCCAAGTGGCAAAGGCCGGATCCTGTCGAATGTTGTGCGGTCGCAGTTCGACGAACATAAGCTGTATGGCGGCGTGGTGCCGGAGATCGCCGCCCGCGCCCATACCGAATGTCTCGATGTGCTGGTTGTCGAAGCCCTGAAACAGGCCGCTGTAACGCTCGATCAGCTTGACGGTGTGGCGGCGGCTTCGGGCCCCGGTCTGATCGGCGGTCTGATCGTCGGGACGATCACCGGCAAAGCCCTGGCGCTGGCAGCCGGGAAGCCGTTTTTTTCGGTCAATCATCTCGAAGCGCACGCGCTCACGGCGGGGCTGACGAATGGCATCCGGCCGCCGTACT
>JANMOL010000406.1:0-6277 GCA_031369245.1 Hyphomicrobium sp.
GTCAAGGTCATCGGCAAAGACCTCAAAGAAATGGAAAAACTCGCCCGCCAAATCGAGAGCGCGCTCAAGACTGTTCCAGGCACGGCGAGCGCCTATGCCGAGCGTATTATCGGCGGATATTATCTGGAGGTCGAACCGGACCGGACGCAGCTGGCGCGATATGGCCTGATGGTCGGCGATGTGCAGGATGTCGTCGCCTCAGCGCTCGGAGCTGAAACGGTCACTACAACCGTCGAGGGCCGTGAGCGTTACGGCGTCAGCATTCGCTATCCGCGAGAATTGCGCTCCGATCCGCAGGCCATCGCGCGTGACGTGCAGGTGCCGATGGCCAATGGCGCGTCCATTCCGTTGGGCCAGGTGGCAACCGTTAAACTGACGACAGGACCGGCCAGTATTCGCACCGAAAACGCCCAGCTCGCAGCCTATATCTTCGTCGACGTGCGCGACCGGGACCTCGGCAGCTATGTGTCCGACGCCAAGAAGGCCGTTGAACAAAGCGTCAAATTCCCGGCCGGCTATCAGGCGATCTGGAGCGGGCAGTTCGAATACTACGAACGGGCCAAAGCCCGGCTCGCGATCGTCGTGCCGCTGACGCTGATGATCATCCTGCTGCTGTTGTATTTGAACTTCCGCCGCGTGACGGAAACGCTGATCGTCATGCTGTCGCTGCCGTTCGCGCTGGTCGGCGGTCTGTGGCTGATGTGGTGGCTTGGCTTCAACCTCTCCGTCGCCGTGGCTGTTGGCTTCATCGCGCTTGCGGGTGTCGCGGCCGAAACCGGCGTCATCATGCTGATCTATCTCGACCATGCGTTGACCGAGCAGAAGGCCAAGGCCGCGCGCGAAAACCGCGTTTTCTCGCGCGAGGATCTGCAGGCCGCGATCATGGAAGGTGCTGTCGAGCGCGTGCGCCCGAAGATGATGACGGTCGTTGCAATCATGGCCGGTCTGCTGCCGATTTTGTGGAGCACCGGCACGGGCTCGGAAGTCATGCAGCGCATTGCCGTACCGATGATCGGCGGCATGGTGTCCTCGACCGTACTGACGCTGATCGTCATTCCGGCGATCTATGCCCTCGTCAAAGGCTATCGCCTGCCCAAGCCGGCTGTCGAGCGGGTAATGCAGGCGGAGGCGACATCGTGAGTGTCAACAACTGCCTATCCGCAACGCACGGTGGCACGCCAGTGGTCTACGCTTGGCCGTCCGCAACGATTCGCATCGCTGCCACAGGAGAAGAGTTTGTTTTTAGTGCCGTGTTCACACTAAGACAAAACGAAACGAGGAATACGGTATGCGCATCACTGCACTCTTGATCGCTCTGATGGTCTCAACAGCAAGCTCGGTCGCGGCCCAAGCCTCGCCATTGACCGCAGCATTCGAAGCGGCTTGCGAACGCACTCCGGATATCCCGGTGCTGGTCGCGCGCCGGGCCGAGATCGAGGCAAAGACAAACGCAGCTGGGGCATTGCTACCGGGCGGGCCGTGGACCACGGTCACGCACCGTACCGATGCCATCACCAATGACCGGGGCACGCGCGAATACGAAGCCGAGTTCGGCATCCCACTCTGGTTACGCGGCGAGCGCGGCGCAGCGTTGGCGGCAGCCTTGACCGGCGGCGAGCGCATCGAGGCTGAAATAGCAGCCAAGCGATTAGACGTCGCCAAACGCGTGCGTGATGCCTATTGGATCGTTGCGGAGGCTCGTGAGAAGCTGGATATCGCCGAGCGACGGCGGTCGACGGCCGCGACACTTGCGCAAAGCCTGCGGCAGCAGGGTCAGGCCGGACAATCGCAACTGGTCGATACCAAGTTGGCTGACGCCGATGTCGGCGATGCTGAAGCCGCCCTCGCTGGATTGCGTGCTGACTTGAAGCAGGCGACCATCGCCTTTCGCGTTTTGACAGGGCTAGCCGCACCGGCTGCATATCGCGAACGGGACGCCAGCAGCGCGCAACCCGCGAACCATCCCCGCGTCGTTCTGCGCAGCGTGGCGATTCACAAAGCCGAAGCCGACGAAGGCCTCGTTTACGCGGTTGACCGCGAGCGTCCCGAGTTCAGCGCCTTCGTCAACAACAACACGGACACGCGCGCTGAGCCCAACGTCACGTCGCTCGGAGTTCGCCTCAAAATCCCGTTTTCCTATGACGCCATCAACGAGCCCAAGCGCGCCGCAGCCGCTGCTGAAGTCGTCGCCGCGCATGAGGAACTGGCACTCGCCGAGCGCGAGGTTGGTGGCGCTGTCGCCCAGGCACGCGCCCGGTTGGACGGCGCACGCCAGCAACTTAAGGCGCTGGACGCGCGGCATGGCGATCTCTCCTCCGTCGTGCAGCTCACCGAGGCGGCACAACGTGCGGGCCAATCGCCTTTTAGTGACCTGATCCGCGCACGGTTGCAGCTTTATGAATCTGATCTCGGTCGGGCTAGCGCGCGTGTGGCCGTGGAGCGCGCCCGCTCGGATATCAACCAAGCCTTGGGCCTGGAGCCCTGAGAAACGGACAGTAGAGGAGTATGCGCACCGGTGTTCACTTCGCCGGCGAATGCTCTAGCGCTGGTGCGTCATGTAATGAGGGTGGGTGAACACCGGCACCGGCTCGGGCTGCAACGGCGTGCGACCCCGGATAGTATCGGCCAGCTTTTCGGCCATCATGATGGTCGGGACGTTGAGGTTGCCGCTGACGACATCGGGCATGATCGACGCATCCACCACGCGCAATCCTTCGACGCCGTGAACGCGGGCGCTGCCGTCGACGACGGCGAGCTCATCGGTGCCCATGCGGCAGCTGCACGACGGATGATAGGCGCTTTCGCCTTTCTCGCGCACGAACGCGTCGATGCTGGCGTCGCTGATGGCATCCGGACCCGGCGCGAGTTCTGCGCCGCGGAAGGGCGCAAAGGCCGGCTGCATCATGATTTCGCGCGTTAGCCGCACGCCGTTGCGCATTTCTTTGCGGTCTTGCTCGGTCTGCATGTAGTTGAATAAAACGCGCGGGTGCTGGTGCGGATCGGCAGATTTCAATTTCACGAAGCCACGGCTTGTTGGCCGCATGGGTCCGATATGGGCCTGGTAGCCGTGGCCCTTTGCGGGCGAGCTTCCGTCGTAACTGACGGCCATCGGCAAGAAATGATACTGTAGATCGGGGTGCATCACGCCCGCTTCGCTGCGGATAAAGCCGCCAGCCTCGAAGTGGTTGGTGGCGCCAAGGCCCTGGCGTGTCAGCAGCCAATTGATGCCGATCTTGAGTTTTGCGAGCGGGTTGGTTGCGCCGTAGAGTGTGATCGGCTGCGTGCACGCATACTGCACGTACGTTTCGATATGGTCCTGAAGGTTGTCGCCGACACCGGGCAAGTGCTGGACGACGGGCAGGCCCAGTTTTTTAAGCTCATCGGCGTTGCCGATACCGGACAGAAGCAGTGTTTGCGGCGAGTTAATCGCGCCGCCACTGAGGATGACTTCGCGCGCCGCCCGCGCGGTTTCGAGCTGCCCGCCGCGGAGGTATTCGACGCCGGTCGCGCGCTGGCCCTCGAAGACGATGCGGGTAACGAGGCAGCGCGCCCGAACCAGCAACCCGCCGCGCTTTTGTGCCGGACGCAAATGCGCCTGGGCCGCACTCCAGCGCCGCCCGCGGTAGGTCGTCATGTCCATCCGGCCCAGGCCTTCTTGCTGGTAGCCGTTCATGTCGTCTGTCACGGGATAGCCGGCTTGCCGTCCGGCTTCGATGAAGGCGTTGTACAGCGGGTTGGTGCCAGTGCCTGTCGTTGCGAACAACGGACCCGACGTGCCGCGATAAGCATCGCCGCCCTTGAGGCGTGTTTCTGATTTCTTGAAGTAAGGCAGGCAATCGAAATACGACCAGTTTTCGAGCCCGGGCCGCCGGGCCCACGCGTCGTAGTCAAAGGCGTGGCCGCGAATGTAGACCATGCCATTGACCGAGGACGAGCCGCCGATGACGCGCCCTCGCGGGCAATGCATGCTACGGTTGTTCATGTACGGCTCTGGCTCGGTTTCGTAGTGCCAGTTGTATTTCGTGCCGGCCAGCGGGTAGGCGAATGCCGATGGCATATGAATGAAAATGCTATGGTCTTGCGGTCCGGCTTCCAGAACGAGAACGCGGACGCCGTCATCCTCGGTAAGACGGTTCGCCAGCACGCAGCCGGCCGATCCGGCGCCGACAATGATATAGTCGAATTCTTGCGTGCCACTCATCAGTTCAAGACCTGGATCCGACAGACTTGGCTATGCGTGCGTCTGTCACTCGTATGGACATTGGACGTCGCCCAATTCAACAAATACGCTTTTGAGCTGCGTGTAGTGCTCGATTGCGGCTTGGCCATTCTCGTGGCCGATGCCTGACTCTTTCATGCCGCCAAATGGCATCTCAATGGGGGTGATGTTGTAATTGTTGATCCAGCAGACGCCTGCCTCCAGCTTGTTCACGACGCGATGGGCGCGGGCCAGATCGCGGGTGAAGACACCGGCTGCGAGGCCGAACCGTGTGGCGTTAGCGCGCGTGATCACCTCATCCTCGCCGGTGAAGCTCAGCACCGACATGACCGGCCCGAAAATTTCTTCGCGCACAATTTTCATGTCGTCCGTGCAGCCGGTAAAAATCGCTGGGCTGACGAAATTGCCGCGATCGAGGGGGGCTGTGTCGACGCGCTGGCCGCCGAGGGCAAGCGTTGCGCCGTCTGCTTTGCCGGCCTCGACGTACGAGAGCACGCGGTCCATGTGCGCGCGTGAGATGAGCGCGCCGACTTGTGTCTTGGGGTCCATGGGGTCGCCGACGCGGAGTTTGCGGGTGCGCTCGACCAGAAGATCGACAAAGCGGTCGTGCAGGTCGCGATGCAC
The DNA here is from genome assembly GCA_031369245.1 of Hyphomicrobium sp. Lineage (GTDB taxonomy): Bacteria > Pseudomonadota > Alphaproteobacteria > Rhizobiales > Hyphomicrobiaceae > Hyphomicrobium_B. The sequence goes on from JANMOL010000406.1 coordinate 4,844, forward strand.
AAAAACCCGGGTGCAGTTCGTGCAGATCTCGCCCTGGGTGTAGAAATTGCCGAGCATCGCGGCCGACACGGCCTGGTGCAGATCGGCGTCGGCGAACACGAGTAATGCCGATTTGCCGCTCAGCTCCATGGTCGTGCGCTTGAGCGTTGCGGCGGCGGCGGCGAGAATTTTCTTGCCCGTGCCGATGGATCCCGTCAGCGAGACTTTCGCGACGCGCGGGTCGGTTGTCAGCAGCGCGCCGGTGCGGGCGTCGCCGTGGACAACGTTGAAGACGCCGTCTGGCAAGCCTGCCTCCGCGTAGATTTGCGCGAGCTTGACGGACGTTGACGGTGTTAATTCCGAGGTCTTGAAGATCATGGCGTTGCCGCACGCCAGGGCCGGAGCTGATTTCCAGCAGGCGATCTGGATCGGGTAGTTCCAAGAGCCGATGCCGACACACACGCCAAGCGGTTCACGGCGTGTGTAGACGAAGGCGTTATTGAGGGCGATTTGCTCGCCGCGCAGCGAGCCCGCGACGCCCGCGAAGTATTCGATGCAGTCGGCGCCGCTGGTGACATCGACGGCTTCGGCTTCCTGGATCGGCTTGCCGTTGTCGCGCACTTCGATTTCGGCGAGTTCGCGGTTGCGCTCACGCAGCAGGCGGGCGGCAGTGTTGAGCACGCGCCCGCGTTCAACGCCCGGCATCTGCGACCAGTGCCGGAAGCCGTTTTGGGCGCTCTGGATCGCGAGATCGACTTCGGGCTGCAGCGCCACCTCAACGCGCGAAATCAAGGCCCCGGTCGCTGGGTTGACGTTATCAAACGTTTCGCCGGACTGCGTGGCGATGGCTCGTCCGCCAATATAGTTTTGAAGTACTGACACGATGGCGACCCAACTTTGGACGTGACCCGTGGTGTAAGACTGGACCAGTCATGAGGCGGCGCTCGCCCGGGCGAATGCCTGCGCTGGGCGAACCTGCAAGCCGTTAAACTGGCAAAACAATAGAAGCGGATTGCGTCTCACACTCTGGTTCAGATGCGACGCAAACGCATTCTGCCGCGACAACAGCTCGGCGCCCGCACTGTTTTGTCAATTGCAACTCAGACTGAGAGGCACGGCGGCCTCGGAAACGAAAACGGCCCCGTCTCGGGTTCGAGACAGGGCCGCAATTCTTATCGCATCGCGAGCGTGTGGAGCCAGCCCGAGTGGGGCCGGCGTGATCTTGATTAGTAGGTCAAGATCCCCAGGACTTGGAAGTTATGGACATTGTCGTCGTCGCCGTTGATATCCTGGTAGCCTTGACCAGGGAACAACACGCTGTAGAGCGGGCTGAGGTAAAGGTTTTCAAACAGCTGGAACTCGGCATAGACGGCCAATTCGGTACCGATTTCATCGTCGTTAGCGCCGGATTCGCGCAACGAGTAGTGGTTCACGTAGCCGCTCAATCCCGTCCAC
>JANMOL010000457.1:0-5987 GCA_031369245.1 Hyphomicrobium sp.
CGTTGCCCACGATCAGCTCGCCGTTCTTGAAAACGTGTTCGGGCGTCGTTAACACCCCCTCGCGGTCCGGTATATCGTCGTTGAGGGTGATGTCGGCGCTGGCGCCGACGCCGACGTGGCCGCGATCCTTGAGGCCGAGGCTCTTGGCTGGTCCCGCGCGCGTCATGATGGCGATGTCGTAGAGTGTGTACTCGCGATCGAGCGTGCCCAGTGAGGAATACTTCAGCGCGTCCTGATTGATGGTCTGCATCACGTCCTTGCGGAAGGTTTTGTCCATTAGCAGCCGGATGAGATGCGGGTAGCAGGTGAACGGCCCGCCGTTCGGGTGGTCGGTGGTCAGGAAGACGCGCCACGGATCGTTGACCAGCAGGAACAGCTCGAGCCCGATGGCCCACTGCAACGCATTGACGAAGCTCTTGTCGCGATATTTGAACGGCACCACGCCGCAACCGGCATCGCATTCGATGTCCATGACGACCCATTTCTTGGGGTCGGCCGAGCGCGTGTTGATGAACTGCCGCATGCTGTCGCCAGAGGCCGTGCAGGTCTGGCCAAACATCACCTGGCCGATATCGATCGAAACGTTCTTATGGCTGTTGACCGCTTCCGCGATGCGCACCGCACCCGACGAAAACTTCATATCGCCTTCGGTGTCGTAGCTGTGGAATTGGATGTGGGTGAGGTGGATCGGCAAGCCTTCCGAGCCGCGGATCGTATCGAGCGTGGTCTCGACGCCGCCCGGCACACCCAAATTGCAGCCGTGAATATGCAGCGGATGGACAACGCCAAGTTCCTTCAACCCGCGCGCTAAGTGCAAAATGATGTCACGCGGCGTGACGCCGTAGTGGACATGCTTTTCATCGAGGTCGAGCTTGCGCTGATTGAACTTGAAGGCGCTGATGCCGCCCGGGTTCACGACTTTGACGGCGATTGCCTGGGCGGCGTGCATTGTCCAGGCGATGTAGTCCTTCATGGCCGAAAAATCGGTTTTTCCGGCCAGCTGGCGCAGGAAAAAATCATCCGAGCCGAGCATCACAAAGGCGCCCTTGTCGATGATCGGGATGTCGGCCATTTCCATATGCGCCTGGCGCGCGTTGGCTGGCAGCATGGCCGGCTCGAACGCGGCCGTGTAGCCCATTTCTGCGTAGCGGTACCCGCTCGTCATGGTCGAGGGAATGGCGTGGCCGCAGCCAGACCGCGTCAAATCGGTGCGCGCAACCTCTTGGCCGAGATGATCTTCCGGCATCAGCATGCGCGCGATCGTGACCTTGCCGCCGCCGATGTGCGAGTGCGGGTCGATGCCGCCCGCCATGACGACACGGCCGTGCAGCGGATATTCCTGGTCGACCTTGGCACCCGGGTCGGGTGCAACGATGCGCCCGTTTTCGACAAAGATATCGCGAACTTCGCCGTCGACGCCGTTCGCGGGGTCGTAGACTTTGCCGCCGGTCAACTTGATGAGCATCAGAATAGAACTCGGAGAATAAGCCCTTAAAGGGCAGCTTCGATTTGGGCGATGACGTCGGCGGCGCGCGGCAAATTCGAGCGCCCGAGATTTTTGAGAGGCAGCGACACGACGTTATCGCAGCGCACAAGGCGGCCCGAATGATCAACGCCGGGCGTGCCAACTGGAATGAACACTGCCGGCGGCTTGGTCACTTCAAGACCAGGCGTGCCCAAAACGATGGTCGGCACGCCGGTTTCGGGCGGCACCAGACCGGTGGTGTAGGACGCTACCCAAACCAGCAGATCGCTCTCTTTGTTGGCGAGCAGCCGCGCCATGGAATACCGCTCGGTATCGTAGTCGGGCTTGCCGCTGGCAAACGATACGCGCAGCGGGAACCCGCTTTGCCAGGCGCAGACAGCACCGGCCGAGACCGCGCCCTCATTGCCGCCGAGCGATAAGCCGGCAAAGCGGGATGTGAGATTGATATCTTTGACAAACTCAGAGACCGCTTGAACTGTCAGGTCGGCGTTCGGGAACGCTAGGCTCGGCGGCGCCCAGACCATCACGCCATAGCTCGATGCTTTGCAGCGCTCGACCAGATTTTCGATCGCTGCGCGCGGTAACCCGCCAATCGTGTCGCTGGACAGCGAGACGCCCTTTGCAAGCGCGCGCATGGCGACCAGGATTTCGCCGATCCGGTCGGCCTTGCAGGGCAGGGAAATGACCTCGCCAATGCGCGAACCGGTAGCGGCCGACTGATCGAGGCCTTCGCCGAGGAACACCACAGTGCGCTTCGGCGGGCTGTCGGAAAACATCGACTTTTCGTTGCAAACGATGCGCTCGAAAAAACGCGGATGGAGTTTGTGGACGTCACTGCCGACAATGACGAACAAGTCAGCGCGGTTGCGGGCTTCAGTCAGCGTGGTCATGACCCAGCCGCCCGACTGCAAAACACGGAAGTTGCGGTATTGGCCTTCGCTGAGAGCGTGATCGACGACGCCACCAGCGTGGTCGGCGATCGACATGACGGCGCGCATGCCTTCAACATCGGTGCCGAGGCCGCCGAAAATCGGCAATCGGGACTTGCGGATGAGCGTGGCGGCGGCAGCCACGGCGTCAGTCAAAGACGCTGGCTTGCCGGCAATCTGGGGCTGGGACGACCCGGCCGCGCGCTCAAATCCCGCGATGGCCTTGTCGCAACCGTTGGCGGTCACTTTCAGCCCGGCGGGTGTTCGACTAATTTTGAGATCGTCACACAAGATGCCGCAAAATGGGCACGCCACATTATCATAGTGGCCGGAAGCGTCTGCATCCGTCCGAGGTTCGGCCATCGTCTCACCCATGTCGGCTTGTTCTTTGCCCCGTCAGATTCGACCAAAGCACGAGGCGGAACCTAAAACAACTTACCCGCGCCGGGTCAAGGCGGCGCATGGGGTTCCTCGTTGCCGCGCCTAGCCTTGGGCCTTATGGTCCCCGTCGATCAACTGGTTTAGCCTCACGCAAACACGCCCCTGAACCCTAAAAAACGCTGGAGAATATGTATGTTGAAACGCTTGGCGCTTGCCATCGCCGTCGCCGGGGCCCTTGTTGGGCTCGCGCCCGCGATCGCATCGGCCCATGGCCCGTCGCGCCAAAAAGTTGTCTCGACGATTGAGATCAACGCCCCGCTCGACAAAGTCTGGGCCGTGATCGGCAACTTCCAGGACATGAGCTGGCATCCCGCTTTCGCCAAAACCGAAGGCACCGGCGATAGTGCAGCGGGCGCGACCCGCACGCTGACGCTCCAGAGCGGCGGAAAAATTGAAGAAAAACTGATCAAGCACAGCGATGAAGACAAAGCGCTCGCCTATGAGATCACCAACGTCGATGTCAAGGATGTGCCGGTGACCAATTACACAGCGACGATCAGCGCCAAGGGCACCACGGAAAGGACCATCGTTGAATGGAAAGGCGCGTTCTATCGTGGCTACGTCAACAACGATCCGCCGCCGGAATTATCGGATGAGGCCGCGGTCAAGGCGATCACCGGTGTTTATCAGGACGGCCTGGCAGCCTTGAAGAAAAAGCTCGAAGGCGGCTGAGTGCGGCATCACCGGTTTGGCGCAGTGTTTCTGGGGCTGGCGCTGGTTGCGCCGGCCTCGGCTTTTTGCGCCGAGGCGCTGATCACCAATCAGCCGGGCGATAGCCTGACCGTTGTCGATTCAGCGACCATGCAGCCGGTCGCCGAGATCAAGATCGGCGGCAAGCCCGCGGGCATCGCGTTATCGCCCGATAGGGCCATGGCCTACATCACCGCGCCGGATGGCAAAGAGCTCATCGAAGTTGATGCAACTCAGCGGCTGGTCACGCGGCGCTTGAAACTCGGCAGCGGGCCACTGGGCATCGCCGCCCACCCGACCCGGCCGGAGATCTACGTCGCCGATTGGTACACGCATAAGATTGCAGTCGTCGATGCCTAGACATTTGCGGCTGTCGCAGAAATTGCCGTCGGCCTGTCGCCGTCCGGGCTTGCGGTGACCCCTGACGGGCGGCTGCTGCTGTCTGCCGACCGGGACAGCAACCAGGTATCGATCATTGACCTGGCAACGCGCGCCGTGACCGCGGTTGTGCCGACCGGCGAACGGCCCTTTGGCGTCACGATCTCAGCTGACGGCACCCGGGCCTACACGGCCAACGTTGCGAGCGATGACATCACGGTCATTGATATTGCGGGCCGCCAGCCGGTCGGTCGCGTCGCAGTTGGCCACCGGCCCTACGCCGTGGCGCTGGCCAAGGGCCGGGGCTTTGCAACGGATCAATACAGCGGCACGGTTTCGGTTTTTGCCACAGCAACCCTTGAGCCGGTTAAAACCATCGAGGCGTGCGACCATCCCGAAGGCATCGAGGCGGATGCACAGATGGCGTTCGTTTACGTCGCCTGCTGGGGCGACAATGTGCTGTTGCGGATCGATGCCGAAACATTGGCTGTCACAGGCAAGGCGGCCGTTGGCGACGGGCCGCGTGCCTTCGGCAGGTTTCTGCGTTAACGGCCACCTTAACGGCATTTAAGTACCGCCCATCGCCGGAATGCGCCAATAAGTCGGCTAGGGATCGTCCAGAGACCCGGTCGCGGCGTTGCCATGCCGCGAGCAGGCCTCTGGTCAACCTCGGATGGGCCCGCTAAAACGCCCGCAAAACTCGTCTCACGTCCCGATCTGGAGGATCGCCCGCAATGTACAAAACTTTCATCAGTTGCGCGACCGGCGCCAGCCTGGCGCTTGCACTGGCTCTGAACGCAACCGCCGCTGCCGATACGGCACCCAAAGCAACGGATCTGCTGTTTGAAGGCAAGCACATCGCTGGCATCGCCCCTGGCACCGAGCTGCGCTACAAATTCATTCGCAAGCCATCCGACGAGCAGATCCTCGGACCGGGGTTTACCGACGACATTACCGTCAAAGTTGAGAGTGACGCGGCAGTTGCGGGCAAGAAGAACGTTCTGATTCAAATGTATACCGGCGATCGCGCCAAAGATCCCAACCGGATTACCGACATGGACGGCAATCCTATGCTGGTCGTCTATCTTGACACGGCGCTCGGGCATTTCAGATTGCTGGCAGGCGGAGATCCGGCCTATCTCAAGAACAAGTTCAGCTCCAGCTTCGCCAAGGAGGATGTCAAGGTCGAGCCGATCAAGATCAGCTATAAGGGTGCTGACGTTGACGGCTATCGCGTGACGGTGTCGCCATTCTCCAATGACCCGGCGCGTGCCAAAATGCGCGGCTTTGAATTGGCGGAATTTTCGATTGCGCTGTCGGACAAAATCCCAGGTCACTTCGCGCTCATGATTGCTAACTACATGAACTCGCAGAAAGGTGGCCCGACGCTGGACGAGCGTATGATCCTGGATGGCGTTGGAGCTGTGAAATGACACTCAAGATTTCGACAGTCGCGCTGCTGGCGCTGAGTTTCACGCCGAGTTTTGCGATGGATCTGCCGTCTAATGATTTCCCGACCATCGCGCGCGCTGACTATGTGTTTGCCTGCATGCAGGTTAACGGCCAGACGCGCGAAGTGCTGGAGAAATGCTCCTGCTCCATCGATCAGATAGCAGCGCTGCTGCCGTGGTCTGAGTACGAAGAAGCCGAGACGATCATGTCGGTGCAATTGCGCGGCGGGGAAAGTGTGGCGGCGCTGGCCTTCGCGCCGCTCCAGGAAAAAGTCAAAACCTTGAAGCGCGCTCAGGTCGAAGCCGAGTTGCGCTGCTTTTAACGCGCTAAAATCGCCGATGCTTTGCTACGAAAAACAGGCGGCCCTCCAGCAGCCTGTTTTTTTTGCGCGGCTGCCGCCGCATCATTCCCACTCAAGTTCTGCGAAGGCGCCAGTGACGTTGCGGACGTGGTGTTCGTCAAACAGCTGCCAGTTATCTTTTTCAGATTGTCCCGCCGTCGCTGCCGCCTGCGATAATGTCTTGCCGTCTTTGATCATGGCGCGCACGTCGGTTGCGACGGCCGTCCAATAGCGCTTCATGGGAGCGAGCGCATCGGGCCACGCCATCGAC
>JANMOL010000463.1:0-4378 GCA_031369245.1 Hyphomicrobium sp.
GTAGGCGCCGCAGCGTTTGGAAATGGCGGCGAGCTGGTTGAGGAGCGGATCACTGGCCGGCGAAATCCTGGCCGAGTCCGAGGCGAACGCGATCGTTGACTTCGACAGCACGTCGGCGAATTCCGCTTTGCAATCGGCTTCAGCGAGGCTCGCGCCCTTGTTGACCGAAGCGGTTTCAATCGGCGCTCGTATTGGGGCGGGAACCGGCGCAGCAGCTATTCTCTGTTGAGGGGCGGGCGTCACCGCCGGCGTGGCCATAGCCACAGCAGACGAGGCGGCGATTGCAGGGGCAATCACCGGCGCGGCGTCGGCGATGACGGCTGGCGGTTCGGGCGTCACGACTGGAGCGGCGGCTGCCAGGGTGATGTGGCTCGCAACATCTGTCACGACATCAGCCGTTGCCATCGTGCGCCGCAGGGCCTTGTAAACGACTTCATAGGCGATGACTCGTTCCGGTTCGCCCGGCGCCTGCCCGGAGATATGCGCGACCTTGTCCTCGATCCGGACATTGGCCCACGAGAAGCCGTAGCTGGCCAATGCTGCCGCTGCCTCGCGTTCGGCGTTGGCAATGGCCAAGCGTGGATCCTGTGCGGCCAGAAACGCGGCCGTGCCCGATGCAATGGCAAACGCCATGCAGCCAAGGCCTAGCCAAAAGGCGGTGGAACGGTGGATCTGCGGTTTGATTTTGATCATGGGGCGCCCCTCTGCGAGGACAGGAGCCCGTACGTCCTGTCTCGCGGTCAACACACGTTAAACGCGGTTGCAACAGAACGCTGATGTATCGATGGTTGAATGGATTCGCGTGTTTATGCAAGTCATTGCGTGCGTTTATAGCGGCCAAGCCGGGGTTTTTTGGGCGCGCGCTGCAGAGATCTTTCGCGCCGCGCCGGTCGCTTACCGGGACTCGTAGGAGGCCGCGAGAGTTCCAATTGGGACGCCGGCCGCATAGCCGAGCAGCACGAGGGCGTTGCGAGCTTGTGCGCGGGCTGCGCCACGTTTTTGAAAGCGCCGCGCCGAGGTGACAACGCATTCAGTGCGCTTAACGAAGCGGCCATGCGACTTGAGCCGCCGGCGCAAGGCGACATCCTCCAGTAACGGCCAGTCGGGCACGCCGCCGATGGCGTCGCAGGCCTGACGCGTCATAAAATATGCTTGGTCGCCAAACGTCGTGATGGGCGTCTCAAAGCGGCTGCACCAGGCGAAGATTTTCAACATTGCCGACGCGTGGTCGAAGCTCACCCGGAAACATCCTGCGACCGTTGCCGGAGAGCTGAGCGTTTCGCGGATCAGGCGTGGCGCGGCCTCGGGCAGCGCCGTGTCGGCATGGAGGATCAGCAGCAACGGTTGATGGCTGGCGCGCACGGCCGCGCCGATTTGCGTGCCGCGCCCGCGTGGCGCGATCAGGAGCGAGACGCTCGGAAATGCACCGACCAGCGCCACGGTTGCGTCGGTGCTGCCGCCATCGGCGACGATGATTTCGGCAAAGTCCATGGCAGTCAGGCGCGTCAATAGGGACGTGATGCGGGAGCCTTCGTTTAAAACCGGGATCAGCACAGCTATTCCGCGGCCGCTAGGCTCTGGCACCGGATTATGCTCGCCACGGCCGTGCCGCATCCGCCGGTCCTCTTGGGGGCTGTTGCTCGCAGGGGTACGTTGGCAGGCCAGCGTTTGTTTCAGCGGCCATCGGTTTGCAGTACCCAAAAGGGGCATGTTGCGTTATCAGGTCAGCCGGTCCAGACGGAGCCAGGATATGCCGATGTCTCAATCAACGTCCGCAGGCCGCGCCGCAGAGCCGAAGTCCGCGCTCAAGGCTGCGATCATCCCGGTGACCGATTTTCAGCAGAACTGCTCGCTGATTTGGGATGAAGCATCCAAGGTTGGCGCGGTCGTCGATCCGGGCGGAGATCTCGACCGCATCCATCGCGGGATTGCCGAGGCCGGGATTACAATCGAAAAAATTCTGCTGACCCACGGTCATATTGATCACGCGGGCGGTGCCGATGAACTGCGCGCCAAACTCGCCGTCAAAATCGAAGGCCCGCATACAGCCGATCATATTCTGCTTGAAGCGCTCGACAAGCAGGGCGCGCTCTATGGTATGTCTGGCGTGCGCAATGTGGTGCCGGATCGCTGGCTCGACGAGGGCGATACCGTGACGGTCGCGGGGCATACCTTTGAGATTTTTCACTGCCCGGGTCATTCGCCCGGATCGGTGGTGTTTTTCAACAAAATCCAGCGGTTTGCGCTGGTCGGCGATGTGCTGTTTCGCGGCTCGATTGGCCGCACCGATTTTCCCTACGGCGACCACGCCGCGCTCATCTCGTCGATCAAAACGAAACTCTTGCCGCTGGGCGATAATATCGCCTTTATCTGCGGCCACGGACCGCCCGGCCAGTTCGGCCCCGAGCGCACATCCAATCCGTTTTTGGTTTAGTTGCGGCAGGCGGGCCGCCAGTGTCCGCGCACCGGCCTTACCTTGGATAGTGAATCTCCAGGCAGCCGAAAATCCCGCACTGGTTCTGCAGCGTGCCGTAGCCGACCAAGTCGCCTTGGTTCTCAAAGAAATCGATCGACTGGACGCGCAGCGTTTCTTCACAGCTGCGGCGGCAACTGGTCCACGACCCGCTCGGGAGCTGCACTTCCCAGGCATAGCGCCCTGGACGAACCGCGCCTGAAATCTCGCCGTTGCCGTGGCGGCTATAGGTCGTGACGGTGCCGCTTTCATAGCCGCCGCGGCGTTGTGCGTGCCGGGCATCGGACGGGCTCGCTAAAAGCGGAAGGGCGGCCAAGGCCGCAAGCGCCAACGAAGTGCAGTTCATGATGATCTCCTGGCGCCGCCGGTAACGCTGGCGGTGTGATGTGATTTGCCATGACCCTACAGCAAAACGCTGGTGGATCGCGTGCCCCGGGTGCCAAAACACGTCGCACGGCTATCGAGCTGTTGCCGCACGGCATCGGCGCGGCCTGTCTCAGGCGCGCTGCCGCGCGCTCTCCACACAGGCGCGCTGCCGCGCGCTCTCACCACAGGCGCGCTGCCACGCGCTCTCACCACAGGCGCGCTGCCGCGCGTGGGCCGCCTCAGCGCGAGAATGAGATATTGATGCCCTTGAGCACAGGCCCGCCGGTCGAGACCGACACGCTCTGGCTGCCGCCCGCGAGTGAGACCGACATCGCGCCCTCAATCCCGCCGCTAATCGCCAGATTGATTTTATTGGACGACGCTTTGCCGGTGACGGTGCCGGACTGATTATAAGTCCGCTCTTCCCAGTCGCCCGAAACATTGCCGTCGGCATAGTTCAAGCTGGCGCGCAGTTCGACTTTGGCCGAGGCATTGGCGCAGCGGATCGACAAGCCGAGATTGGTCCCACCTGAGCCATTTGTATAATAGCCCTTGCAACGCAAGCTCTCGGTCACGCCGCCGTCGAACTTGGCGACGCCTGAGCCGTTCCAGGCTCCCGCCAGCGACGAGAATGGGCTGTCGGCCGCCGCGGATGGAACAGCGACAACGCCCGACGCCAAAGCAGCCGAAAGTATTGCTGCCACGCTCTGCAATCTCAAACGTCCAAAAACAATCTGACTACGAGACACGAATTGCCCCTCCCTGCCGCGGCAGCTTGACGAGCCGCATTATCGTCTGACCGCGAACATTTGGCGAGTGCTATGGTGATGGCAAAGTGTGACGTTCGAGCGACAGTTGTGGACGAACCCCGGCTTTGGCCGCCAAAGACTGCCGATCGCTCGATCCCTTAACGCCGTCCGAGGCTGACGTTGACGCCGGTCAGCGACGTTCCCTGGGACGACAGGGCAACGGTATGACGGTTGCCCGACACACTGAGGGTCAAATAGCCTGACGTTCCGCCGCTGATTTTCAGCCGCACGCTGCCGCCTTTGGCTGAGCCATAGGCGCCGCCGCTCAAGCCGAATGAGTTTTCGCTCCAATCGCCCGAAACCTTGTTGCCGTTGGCATCGAGGTTGCCGGTCAAATTGATTTGGGCCGACGCACTGGCGCATCTGAGACTGATCGAAAGGCTGTCCCCGCCGCCGCCGTAGCGTGCCGTGCAGCGCAGCTTCTCGGATTGACCGCCCGCGAACGACGCGCTGCCCGCGCCCGACCAGCTGCCCTTCAAGGCATTGAAGGCCTCTGCGGCTTGGGCCGGGGCGGGTGCCAGTATCGCTGCGCCGAGCAGGGCCGCGCTCAATGACGCCCTGAGCGGACGCAGGGACGGCAGCGGACAACCAGCGGCGGCAGCGGACGAAAACAACATGACGAACTCCATTATTCTATGCGCGTGCTTCACAGACCGTGGCTGGTGCTTGAAGCAGAAGATTCCTGGCGATTTGCCAGTCGCTTATACCACGCGGGCAAGAGGATGGGAGG
>JANMOL010000480.1:0-1646 GCA_031369245.1 Hyphomicrobium sp.
GCCAAGCGAACATCGGCACGAGCGGCAGGCTTCCGCATGCCACTCGAGAGCGCGCTCCACGAGCGAACATTCATGCAGTGGCCCGCACTCGCCAGCCTCTACGGCAGCAAGCCTGCGCTGGAAGCCGTCCGCGGCAAGATCGTTCTGATTGCACAGGCGATTGCCCGCTTTGAACCTGTTGTTGTGATGGCCCAGCCCAAGCAGGTTGCGTTGGCGCGCAAAGCGCTCGGGGCCACGATCGAGGTCTGGCCGATAGAGACCGAAGATCTGTGGTGCCGTGACTCCGGGCCAACGTTTGTTTGCTCAACGAAAGGCGAGCTCGCGTTATCAGAACTCAATTTCAATGGCTGGGGCAACAAGCAGCGCCACGCCGACGATGGCCTCATCGTCAAGCGGGTTGCAAAACGGCTGGGACTGAATGTCCACGACAACGGCATTGTGGGTGAAGGCGGCGGCATCGAGGTTGATGGCGAAGGAACAGTACTCGCCCACGAGAGCAGCTGGGTGAATAGCAATCGCAACACCAAGAGCAAGGCCGAGATCGAGCAGCTCCTGCTCGATGCATTGGGCGCCGAGCACTTGATCTGGGCACCCGGCGTCAAGGGCGCTGACATCACCGACTGTCACATCGACGCGGTGGCCCGTTTCGTCAAGCCCGGTCATGTTTTGATTCAACTACCGAAAGTAAAGGATCGAAACGACCCGTGGTCGGTGTCCGCGCTTGAAACATACGAAGTGCTGAAAACCGCACGCGACGCGAAGGGCCAAAAGTTTGACATCGTCGTGGTCAACGAGCCCAACCTTGATCGCATTCGATCGCAAAAAGCAGATTTTGTATCCAGCTACCCTAACTACTATGTCTGCAACGGCGCGGTGATCGTCGCCGAGTTCGGTGACGACAAAGCCGATGCGGACGCCAAATCCGTTCTCCAGCAGCTCTATCCTGGCCGCGAGGTCGTCAGCCTTAATATCGATCCGATCGGTGAGGCCGGCGGCGGCATTCACTGCGCCACCCAGCAACAGCCTGCTCAAAAGGCCTGAGACAAGGAGCAAAAGTCCGTGAGTCACCTCATCGTTGGAGCAGTCCAAATTTCTTGTGGCGACGACTTGGAGGCCAATCTCAACAAGATTGAACACCATGTCCGCGAAGCAGCCCGGCGCGGGGCCAAATTGGTCGTGCTGCAGGAACTCATCGACGGCTGCTATTTCTGCAAAGATATTGACTTGAAGCAGCGGGAACGCGCACGGCCTGTAGAAAGCCATCCCGCGATCGCCCGGCTCTCGGCTCTTGCGCGTGAGCTTGGCGTCGTTTTGCCCGTGTCATTCTACGAAAAGGCCGGCGAGAAACGCTTTAACTCGCTGGCGATGATCGATGCTGACGGCACCGTGCTCGGCATCTACCGAAAAAGCCATATCCCTGATAGCCCCGGCTATAGCGAAAAGTCCTACTTCGACGAAGGTGATACAGGATTTCGCGTCTTCGCGACACGCGCCGGTAACATCGGCGCTGGCGTTTGCTGGGACCAATGGTTCCCAGAAGCGGCGCGCGCCATGGTCATGATGGGTGCGGATATTCTGATCTATCCGACTGCGATCGGATCTGAGCCCAGCACACCGGGCTGGGACAGCCGCGATCACTGGCAACG
>JANMOL010000500.1:0-6291 GCA_031369245.1 Hyphomicrobium sp.
GCCGCCGTGCCGCCGTCGCGCGCCAAGGACCTTCTGTTTACCGGCCGCCGTTACCGGTCGGCGGAAGCCGAAGCCATGGGCCTGGTGACGCGCCTCGTTCCGACCGCGGATCTGGAGGCTGCAACGCGCGCGCTGGCTGCTGAGATTGCCGGTAATGCGCCGCTGTCGGTCACAGCCGCCAAGCGCGTTATCGACGAGATCGTGCGGCATCCAGAAGCGGCCGACATGGCAGCCCTCGACGGGCTCGTTGCGGCCTGCTTTGAAAGCGAAGATTATGCTGAAGGCCGGCGGGCGTTTCTTGAAAAGCGCCGGGCATTTTTCAAGGGACGATAGGTTGGTTTCAAGGGCCGGAGAGTCTGGGACATCTCTGGGACATCCAGGAATAGAGTTTGATGCAAACGTCACGCGCCGGAGTTCTCTCAACGATTGTCGCGCTGGCGGTCAGTACCGTGTCTGGCGGAGCGTTGGCGCGCGACCGCGCGCTGCAGAACGCTTGCTTTTCAGCCGAGGCTTTAAGCGCGCTGCCGGGCGAGCGCGTGATCGCCAAGGGCGACCGCCGCTTCGATAGGAAAAAATTGCCCGTTGAAACGCAACCCGCCGTAGCGATCGCAGCCGGGATGCGCGGCGCCATCCGGCGCGTCGATCTGCCGGGCGGCGAGAAGCTGATCGCGCTGACGTTTGACCTGTGCGAGCAGCGCGGCGAAGTGGCGGGCTATGATGGCGACCTGATCGATACGTTGCGGCGCGAGACTGTCCCAGCGACGCTGTTTGCTGGCGGTAAGTGGATGCGCTCGCATCAGGCCCGCACGCAGCAGCTGATGACCGATCCCTTGTTCGAGATCGCCAATCACAGCGACACGCACCCCAATATGCGCAAGCTTGAAGGTGCAGCACTGCTGGATGAGATCCTGGCCCCGCAGCGCACCTTTGAAGCCATTCGCACCGGGCTTACTGCCACCCAGTGCGCGGCCAAGGCCCCTGACGGCCTGCAATCCGTCGCCCCCCGCCTGACGCTGTTCCGGTTTCCGTTCGGGGCTTGTAATCCGGTCGCGCTTGATGCCGTCAACGATGCCGGGCTGCTGGCGATCCAGTGGGACACCTCAACCGGCGACCCTGATCGCAACCAATCGGCCCAGGCGATTGCACACGCCATGGTTCAGCGCACCAAGCCCGGCTCGATCATCATCGCGCACGCCAATGGCCGTGGCTGGAACACGGCCGCAGCGCTGCCGATCGCGATCTCAAAACTCAAAGCGCTGGGGTATACGTTCGTCACCGTCTCGGACCTGCTGGCACGCGGCAAACCGGTCATCGAAGCGACCTGCTATGATCGCAAGCCCGGCGATACCGACCGCTATGATTTTCCCGGCGGTTTAAAGCCAGCGGCGGCCGTTGGCGGTGATGTTCACGCGGCAGAGCCGGACGGCCCGGCAAAATCGGCACGAGGACGGCGCAGCAGCTATGAGCCCTCTGTTTTCAAACCCCTCTGAAATGCCCTGTGGCGCGATCCTGTTGCGACCAGCTGCGTCCGGGATCGCGCCGGTCCGTTTGGTGGCGATGACGCCGGAGATCGCCGCGCAGGTCGCGCCCGGCTTTGCTGAGATGGACCCTTGGGCACGGCTCGGGATTACGGCTGCTGCACTGAGCCACGATTTCGCAAACCCGGAGCCCGGTTCGGCGCGCTACTGTGTGCAGGTTGGCGAAAGCCTTGCCGGGGTGGCCGGATTTCGCGCCGCTTGGCTGCGCGGGCCCTATCTGCAATTTCTCGGGCTGCTGCGACCGTACCAGCGGCAAAGCCTCGGGCCGCTGGTGCTGGCCTGGTTCGAGGCCCAGGCGCGGGCCGGCGGCGAGCGCAATCTCTGGGTCGCGGCCTCGGACTTTAATCCAGCAGCAATCGGTTTTTATGAGCGTCACGGATTTCGCCGTGCCGCCATCTTCGATGATCTGATTGCGGACGGGCACAGCGAGATCTTGCTGCGCAAGCGGCTTAACCCGCGCGATGTTGCATAGCCACGCCTCAGAACGGGTCAACGGCTCCGGGCATACAAAAATTCGGTTGTGCGGCGCAATCGCGGGATTATGCGTGTGGCGCGCTGGCCGCAACGCGATTGAGGCACACGGTGCGCGATCCGTTTAAGGGCGCGTGCGCTCAAGCAACCGACGGGGATGACAGCGGTTCTTGTCGGTCAGGCCATTTGCAACCCCGCCGCCACACAGACTGTGGCGCAGTCTGTGGTGCCGTGCTCGGGTCCGGGCGACTTTGGTCCCTGCACCGCGCTGCAAAATCTTTTTAACTTGGCAGGGCTTCTGCCATCGCGTTAGCTTTGAAACTGGACTTTGGTCCCATGTGTACATTGCCGGAAAACTTCTCGCGTTTCGAAGTTCAGACATGTTTAGAGGTTTGACATGGAACTACGGATGAGACTGAACGTTCTTGCCGCGCTTCTCTCCTTCGGCTTTGTGGCAGCTATTGTTTTCGGCGTTGTGTAATCGCGCTGTCATACGGCGAGCGTAGAGCATGCGTACGCGCCCACACCAAACGCCCCAAGGGGCCAGCGAGATGGGCCGATTTGCAAAAATACGTTTCAAAAGGCGCGACGCCGGCCGGCATCGCGCCTTGTTTTTTTAAAAACGCCGTTGATCAGCGGCGGATCATGTAGCCGATGATGGCGCCGGCGAGCGGCAGGAACATCGGCGCGAACTTCAACGGGATTGCGGCCAAGATCTGCGGCGCAAACACAATCACCGCTGCGCCCGCGAGTGCCAAAAACAACGCTAAGCCCAGTGCGCTGCTGCCGGGCTGGCGGACATCCTTCAGCACCAGCGATCCAAGCACGCCCACCAGCCAAACGATGACCGCAAAAATGGCGGCGTGCACGAAGGTGCGCGGGTCGCCCGAGACGGGAATATAGCCGAGGACTTGCGGCGCTCCGAACCAGGCACAGGCAAATTGCAGGGCAATCAAGATGAGATAGCTGAGCATGCGGACCTCCCCTAGGCGAATGTCACAGACACTTCTCTACACGCGCCGCGAGACAATGACGACATCTCAGCTGCAAGCCGGCCAGCTAGCCAGACTGAGAGCGGCGATGGTGTGGCCGCTACGCCGCAAAACGCTCTTGGCTCACGCCGCCGAACGGTTGGTCATGGTGCCCGGATCGTAGTTGAGCACGGGCGCCAGCCAGCGCTCGGCCTGTTCGAGGCTCCAGCTCTTGCGGCGGGCATAATCTTCAACCTGGTCGCGCTCGACTTTGCCAACGCCAAAGTAATGGCTGTCAGGATGGCCGATATACAGACCCGAGACGGCCGCCCCTGGCCACATCGCGAAACTCTCCGTGAGCGTAATTCCGGTGTTCTTCTCGACGTCCATCAGCGACCAGAGTGTCGCCTTCTCGGTATGATCGGGCTGGGCTGGATAGCCGGGTGCTGGCCGGATGCCGGCGTACTTTTCGAGGATCAGGTCGTCGTTCGACAGCGTTTCGTCCTTGGCATAGCCCCACAGTTCGCGGCGGACTTTTTGGTGGAAGGCTTCCGCGCACGCTTCAGCGAGGCGATCGCACAGGGCTTTTGCCATGATGCGATTGTAGTCGTCGGTCTTGGCGATGTGCTTCTCGATGGCTTCTTCTTCGCCAATGCCGGAGGTGACGGCAAAGCCGCCGACGTAGTCGGCAACGCCGCTGTCCTTGGGCGCGACAAAATCGGCGAGCGCGGTGTGGGCGCGATTGCGGGACGGGTCACGGGCAATCTGCTGGCGCAAGGTGTGCAGCGTCGCGAGCTTGGTTGTGCGGGCGGCGTCGGTGTAAAGCTCGATGTCATCGCCCACGCTGTTGGCTGGCCAGAACCCGACGACGGCTGTCGCTGTAACCCACTGCTCGGCGACGATGCGCTTCAGCAGCGCTTGCGCGTCATCGAATAGTTTCTTGGCTTCGACGCCGACTTTATTGTCCGACAGGATTTGCGGATAGCGCCCGGCCAGTTCCCAGGTTTGGAAGAATGGCGTCCAGTCGATGAACGGCACGAGCTTGCCGAGATCAACCGCAAACGGCTGCGCGCCGGTGAACGATGGCTTGGGCGCAGCGTAGGCCGCCCAATCGATCTTGAACTTGTTGTCGCGCGCCGCTTTGAGGGTGATACGCTGCTTTTTGAGCTCATTGGCGAGATGGGTATCGCGCACCTTGACGTACTCGGCCTTGATGCCGCAGAGATAACGGTCACGCTCGGTCTCAGACAGCAAGTTTGAGACCACACCGACGGCGCGGCTGGCGTCGAGCACATAGACCGCCTGACCGCGATGATAGTTCGGATTGATCTTGACGGCGGTGTGGACTTTGCTGGTTGTCGCGCCGCCGATCAGCAGCGGGCACTTGAAACCTTCGCGTTCCATTTCGGCTGCAACAAAGCACATCTCATCGAGCGACGGCGTGATCAAGCCTGACAGGCCAATGATATCGACCTTCTCGCGCTTGGCGGTTTCCAAGATTTTGGCGGCCGGCACCATGACGCCAAGGTCGATGACTTCGTAGTTGTTGCACTGAAGCACAACGCCGACGATGTTCTTGCCGATATCGTGGACGTCACCCTTGACGGTCGCCATTAGAATTTTTCCAGCGGCCGGCTGGGCTTCCAGCCCCGACAGTTTCTTTTCCTCTTCGAGGAACGGCTGTAAATAGGCGACCGCCTGCTTCATGACGCGCGCCGATTTGACGACTTGCGGCAGGAACATTTTGCCCGCGCCAAAAAGATCGCCGACGACGTTCATGCCGGCCATCAGCGGGCCTTCGATGACATGCAGGGGCTTGGGCAATTTCTGGCGGGCTTCCTCGGTGTCGGCCTCGATGAAATCGGTGATGCCGTGAACGAGGGCGTGCGACAGGCGGTCTTCGACGGAGGCTTCGCGCCAGGTCAGATCCTTTTCCTTGGCCTTGACGCCGTCGCCCTTAAAGCGCGGCGCGGCATCGAGCAGGCGGTCGGTTGCATCATCGCGGCGATTGAGCACGACATCTTCGCACAGCTCGCGCAGCTCAGCTGGAATATCATCATAGAGGGCCAGCTGGCCGGCGTTGACGATGCCCATGTTCATGCCCGCCGCAATGGCATGATACAAGAACACCGAGTGCATGGCTTCGCGCACCGGCTCGTTGCCGCGGAACGCAAACGACAGGTTCGAGACGCCGCCTGAAATATGCACGAGCGGCATTTTTTCTTTGATTTGGCGGGTGGCTTCGATGAAGGCGATACCGTAGCCGTTGTGCTCTTCGATGCCGGTTGCAACTGCGAAAATGTTTGGATCGAAGATGATGTCTTCCGGCGGGAAGCCGACTTTTTCGGTCAAGAGTTTATAGGCGCGCTCGCAAATCGAGACCTTGCGTTCGATGGTGTCGGCCTGGCCCTTCTCGTCAAACGCCATGACGACGACGGCTGCGCCATAGCGCAAGACTTTGCGGGCCTGCGCGAGGAACTGCTCTTCGCCTTCCTTCATCGAGATCGAGTTGACGATGGCCTTGCCCTGCACGCACTTGAGGCCGGCTTCGATGACCGTCCATTTGGAGCTGTCGATCATCACCGGCACGCGGCTGATATCGGGCTCGGAGGCGATCATGTTCAGGAACGTGGTCATGGCCTTCTCGCTGTCGAGCAGGCCCTCGTCCATGTTGATGTCGATGATCTGCGCACCGGCTTCGACCTGCTGGCGGGCGACCGCCAAGGCTGCCTGATAGTCGTTCTGCTCGATCAGGCGGCGGAATTTCGCCGAGCCGGTGACGTTGGTGCGCTCACCGACATTGATGAAAGTCGCCGCAGCGGAGCTGGGCTGGGATGGGTCTGCTGCATTAGATGTGGTCATTGTCTTGCTCATTTGCTCAGTGATCGCGAACACGTCCTTCGCCCGTGGGGAGAAGGTGCCCCGAAGGGGCGGATGAGGGGCGAAGGCGGTTGGTTGCAACAGCGATTATGCCATCGAGCACACCGTCAATATTGAATTTGATGCCGGCATTCCAAACCCGAACAACTTCATAGCCAAGAGCATTTAGTTGCTGCGTTCTTGCATTATCAGCCAGCATGCTGGCTGGTTCTGCGTGCTGCGAGCCATCGAGTTCTACGATCAGCATGGCCTCCTCACACAAAAAATCAGCAATGAAGCGTCCACACGGAACTTGCCGGCGAAACTTCAGTCCGTTGAGCCGGCGGTCGCGAAGTCGCGCCCATAATGTTCGTTCCTCTTCCGTCTGCCGCCGGCGCAGCCCCCGTGCCACTTGTGTCAACCGGTCCGTCATCTCACTCACTCACTCACTC
>JANMOL010000514.1:0-6379 GCA_031369245.1 Hyphomicrobium sp.
TCGGGCGGTAGCCGGCATTGGCACGCGAGACATCTTCATCGGTGGCCCGCAGTCGCGAGCGCTCGGCATCGAGCAGAGGGCTGTAGTTATAAGCCTGCGAAAGGGCATCGAGCAGCGTCTCGGCCGACGCAGGCACCGGCCGCATCGCTCCCATGACGCTCAAGATCATTGCAAGCGCTGAGCCGGTAACTTGAATGCCCGGCAGCTTCAATCTCATCATCCCCTCAAACGCCTGCGGGATAAACGCTTCCCGTTTGACGCCCCATCGTTGCTGACCGCAACCGACTGGCTAGCGCGATTCGCACACCGGCGAATCGACCAATCGCTAATAATCTATGAAGACTTTAGCTGAGCTCAGTCCGCTTCAAGCGCGGAACCGCGCCGCACCGGCCGGATTGCTCTCCGGTCGTGGCGAAATTCCCACAGAAGCAGGCAAGGGAGTGGATCGCACGGTTAATGCGCTACTCGACGATATCGTCGGGCGCGTTCTCAGGGTCGATTACGTCGAACGCTTGGCGGCGGCCGCTGGCATCGGTAATCGAAATGCCAAACCAGTTCTGGCGGGCCTCTTCGAAGTGCGCCTCGGGATCATAAACGTCTGAACCCAGTTCAAGGGTTTCGGCATCGAGCGTGCCGATGCTGGCCAGCAGTTGGTAGCCCGCCACGACGAGATCGCGGCGCGTCGTCGCCAGCTGGATTTGAGCGTCCTGGTATTCTTGTTCGGCGTTCAGCACATCGAGCAGCGTTCGCTGGCCGACTTTTTCTTCTTCGCGAACACCTTCCAGCGCCGTGCCATTGGCTTCGACCTGGATCGTGTCAGACTTGAGCTGGGCGCGGGCAGCCATAAGCCTCGACCATGCCGACGTGACGTTGGCCTGTGTTTCGGTGCGCGCCTGCTCGATTTCTTGCCGCCGTGCGATTTGCGTATGCTTGGCCTGGCGCACGCGGGCGCGGATTTCCCCGCCGTCATAGAGCGAAACCGTGAAGCGTCCCGTCACGCTGGCCGCGTCTTGTTCGTCAAACGCCGTACTTGGGTTTTCGCGGTGCCCGTAATTGGCCTCGACGTTGATTTCAGGCAGCAGCTCACCGCGCACCTTATCGACGGCAAACCGCGCCTCTTCCTCGCGAAACAGCGCTGAATTGACGTTAGGGCTCAGTTGTTCGGCCGTCCGCCAGGCATCTTCGATCGAGTGGGGTATTTGCTTCAACTTCAGCGGCGGCGTTCCAACGCCAGCAGCCGGATGGCCAATAACGCGCTCATAATTTGCCCGCGAAACCTTGAGGTTGGCCTTAGCCAGATCAGCATCGGAGACGGCGCGCGCGCGCCGCGCGCGGGCCTGAGCAACGTCTGTCTTGGTGACTTCCTTGACCTCGCGCCGTGTTTCGGCGGCTTCCAGCTCGCGCGACAGCACATCAACATTGCTTTCGCGGATTTTGACGATGCCCATGTCGCGCACCACGTCCATATAGGCGCCAACACCCTCGAGCAGCACGTTGGCTTCGACAAGCCGCAGATTTTCCCGGCCGGCTTTGACCGATGCCGAGGCCTCCGCCACGCCGCTGGACGTCTGAAAGCCGTTAAAAACGTTCTGGCGCAATGAAATGCTGTAGCCCCAGGGTTCCGAGGTGCCGGCATTGGAACTCGTTGGTTTCGATGAGGTCTTCTGCCGCCCTACTTCAGCCGAGCCCTCGACCAAGGGCCGGTAGCCCGCTTCCGCCCGGCTCACGTCTTCGTCGTTGGCGCGCAGTTTGGCCCGTTCGGCATCAAGCTTGGGATTTGTCTGATAGGCGGCAGTCAGCGCCTGACGCAGCGTTTCGGCGCCAGCGGGTGTGGCAAACGGCAAGGACAATGCGGCTGCCAGCGCGGCCATACTGACCCCGCCCCGGCAAGCTTGTACAGCCCGCTTGTTGCCAACTAAACGCCCATTACCCGGCATTCTCTGCTGCTCCCGGCACATCGAAACGCAATTGCTCGAAGTCCCGATTGGCGGCTGATTCGCTGAATGAACGGTAAATTCGGACCCGCGTCACGAAGTTGGCGGTAACGGCGTGCCGGCCTGCGAGCAACTACAGGCCCGGCTAAACAGCTCCAGCTAAGCAGGCCCCGCCAAACAGGTCTGGCCAATCACCCCCGGCTGCGCACGAGCAGGCTGCCGGCGGTTCGACAGCCATCGGGATTGATCGGAGCGCTAAAACGCGAACCCTTTGGCCACTTCAAAGCCGGGCAATGCCGGGGCGGAGGCCTCGAACGCAGCGCGGCGGGCCCCGCCCTCTGGCGTCTTCTTCAGCAAAAACGCCCGCGAGACTTTGCCCTCGCGCGCAATGCCGGCGATCCGGCCGTTGGCAGACAGTTGAGCCAAAAGTGCGTCAGGCACCATCTCGACGGCGCCTTCAAGGACAATGACATCGTAGGGCGCAGCAGCGGGCCAGCCCGCGATCAGCGGCCCGCTGACCGGGCAGACGTTGCTGATGTCGAGACTTTTAAGGATTGAAACCATGCTGTCATGCGCCGCCGCATCGCTTTCCAGGGCGACGACGTCATGGCCAAGCCTTGCCAGCACGGCCGAGGAATAACCGCTCAGGGCCCCAATATCGAGGACGCGTTCCCCGGCTTCAATCTCAGCCAGCTGGATCAAACGGGCAAAATCGCGCGGCGCCATCAGGCCGCGGCCCGGCGCAACGGCCAGCGCTTCATCCATATACGCCAGGGCGGCGAGACCTTCTGGCACAAAGCGTTCGCGCGGCAGCGCCATCATCGCGCCCATGATCCGGCGGTCCGTCATGTCGCTCGGGCGGACTTGGCTTTCGACCATGTTTTTACGCTGGAGCGCCGCGTCGGCCATGATCACCCTCCCAGGTCCCGGACACAAAAGCCGGGGCTTTCCGCAGCGGCTTCGGCCTCGCTATACGTCAGGCACGGCACAGTTGCGACAGGAAAGCCGTCGCACCGCGGCACTTGGCGGTGCGCAATGCCTTGTAAACGCTTAAACGCATATGTTAGAGCGCCTGTGCCAGCCGAGGTGAATGTGTGCCTGGGTGAAGGATCGATCGCCGGTTCATGGCCAGCGACGAAAAGCAGAGGCCACGTGGCGGAGTGGTGACGCAGCGGACTGCAAATCCGCGCACCCCGGTTCAATTCCGGGCGTGGCCTCCAAAATTCCTGATGGACAGTGCGCCGTTGGCTGGTATTCAGCGATGCTCGCAATATCCGTCAAAGCGCTCGCCAGGCGCCTGGCGTTCTGATATTCGGAGCGCCCGAGTGTTGACGGGCAAGTATTCCGCGGTAGCTCAGTGGTAGAGCGTCCGACTGTTAATCGGATGGTCGTAGGTTCGAATCCTACTCGCGGAGCCATTTTTTTACAGTCATTTTTCTGGCCATCTGCGCATCGCGCAGCACACAGATTGTCAACTACGTCTGACACTTACCATCCATTTCATTGCGCGTTGACTTGCCCCCTCCCCCGCCGCATTCTCGCCACGATACCGATTTGCGTCACACTGACGATTTCGCGGTGACACAGATCGGCTCGAACCTACCTTGCCATCCGCCACTTCCGGCGCTGGCACCTTTCCGGGGGGAGAGCCTTCATGACAGACTCCAAGCAGATTTTAGATGAGGACGTAAAAATCCTCCACGGCATGGGATACGCCCAAGAGTTGTCTCGCCGCATGAGCGGCTTCTCAAACTTCGCCATTTCATTCTCGATCATTTGCATCTTGTCGGGCGGGATTAACTCACTCGGACAAGCGACTTCGGGCGCGGGTGGCGCTGCGATCGGCATCGGCTGGCCGCTTGGCTGTTTGATGTCGGGCTTTTTCGCGTTAGCGCTCGCTCAAATTGCCTCCGCATACCCGACGGCTGGCGGGCTGTATCATTGGGGCTCCATCCTCGGCAATCGCTTCACCGGCTGGTTGTCGGCATGGCTTAATCTTCTCGGATTGATCACCGTTCTCGGTGCGATCAACGTCGGCACGTTCTATTTCCTCTTTGGCGCATTCGGCCCGATGCTGGGTCTGGAAGATACCCTGACGCACCGCGTGGCGTTCGTCGCAGCGATCACCGCGATCCAGGCGCTCGTCAACCACATGGGCATCGGCCTGACGATGAAATTGACCGATTTGTCGGGCTATCTCATTTTGGCGACGGCCATTGCCTTGACGGCGGTCTGTCTGTATTTCGCGCCAAGCCTGGATATCTCGCGGCTCTTCACGTTCGCCAACTATACCGGAACCGAAGGCGCGAGCTTGGTTTGGCCCGTTGCCATCTCAACTGGAATGGCGTTCCTTGTTGGTCTGCTGCTGCCGATCTACACCATCACGGGCTATGACGCTTCGGCCCACACGGCTGAGGAGACCGTCAACGCATCGATGGCGGTGCCCAAAGGAATGGTTTCGGCTGTCCTTTGGTCGGGCATCATCGGCTACGTCATGCTGTGCGCTTTCGTGCTCATGCTTCCAAACATGGACGAAGCTGCCAAGCAGGGCTGGAACGTTTTCTTCTGGGGTATGGACACGCAGGTTCCAATGGCCATTAAGCAGGCGCTCTACGTGGCAATCTTCCTGTCACAGTTCCTGTGCGGACTGGCCACCGTGACGTCGCTGTCACGGATGCTGTTCGCGTTTTCCCGTGATGGCGGCATCCCCGGTATCTCGGGCGCACTGGCGACTGTCAGCGCCAGCCATCGTTCGCCGGTCAACGCCATCTGGGTCGGATCGATCCTTTCAGTTCTGTTCGTGTGGTTGACATCAGCACTCACAATCGCGGGCACACCGGCCTACTCGATTGTCGTGTCGTGCACGGTCATCTTCCTGTTCCTGTCGTTCGCGCTGCCCATTGCTCTGGGGCTCATTGCCTACGGCGGCGAGAAATGGCCAAAGCCCGGTCCGTGGAATCTTGGCGGCGGGCTGTTCAGGCTTGTCTCCATTCTGTCTTTGATCTCGATGGCGGTCATCTTCTATGCCGGCATCCAGCCGCCAAACGACTGGGCCCTGCCGATAACAGTCGGCTTCGTCCTGCTCTCGCTGGTCATCTGGCTGCTGTTTGAAAACCGCCGCTTCAAGGGCCCGCCGATCGGTGCTGAGATCGCGCGTCGCGCAGCCGAGATCAAGGCAGCAGAAGCAGCTGTCGGCGGAGGCGCAGTCTGACGTCAGTCAGACCAGCCAAACAGCACGCAAAAAAATACGGGCTGGGTCTTACGACCCAGCCCTTTGCCGTTGTAAATCTAGGTCCATCGCAGCTTTAGGGAGCAAGCGTCATGACGAGCCGCCTTGCAGGAAAAATAGCGATCATCTCGGGCGGTGCGACCGGCATAGGCGGCGCCTCGTCCCGCTTGTTCGCGGCTGAAGGCGCAAAGGTCGGCGTGATTGACCGCAACGAAGAAGCCGGCCGGGCCGTGGTTGCCGAAATCATTGCGGCGGGTGGACAAGCCGTGTTTGCCGCAGCCGACGTCGCCAGCGAAGCGCAGGTCAACGCCGCCGTCACAACCGTCACGGCCGCCATCGGCCCAGCCAATGTGCTGTTCAATCACGCCGGCACGATGCTGATCAAACCCTTCCTCGAGATCACGCTCGACGAGTGGGAATGGCTGATGGCCGTCAACGTGCGCTCCATGTTCCTGATGACCAAGGCGGTCCTGCCCGGCATGATCGCGGCTAGCGGCGGCTCGATCGTCTGCACATCCTCGATCTCGGCAGTGGCCGCGACGCCGCTGGAGGTTGCCTACAATACCACCAAGGGCGCTTGCCATATGTTCGCCCGCGCCATCGCCGTTGAGTACCGCGATCGCGGCATCCGCTGCAACGCCGTCTGCCCTGGGTTTGTGAAGACGCCTCATGGACTGCGCGAGGTCGCCGAACTGACACGCCTCGGCGTTGATATGTCGGAAGCCGTGCTTGCGGTCCAGCAAGGCCGCCTGTGCGAGCCAGAAGAAATCGCCCGCGCCGCGCTGTTCCTGGCGAGCGACGAAGCCAGCTTCATCAACGGCACACACTTGTTCGTCGACAATACCTTCACAGCCGTCTGACGCGGCCAGGCCCGCAACGAAAAACGCAAGCCCAGCTATTATGCGCTGCGTTTTTCTTGTGACGGCTGAGGTGCGCGCTACAGCTTGATCATGACGTGGCGGGCGACCGTGTAATCCTCAAGCGCGTACATCGACAGATCCTTGCCATAGCCCGACGACTTCATGCCGCCATGCGGCATTTCGTTGAGGAAGATAAAGTGCGTGTTGATCCAAGTGCAGCCGTATTGCAGCCGGGCCGCTGTCGACATCGCCTTCGAGACATCCGACGTCCACACCGATGACGACAGGCCGTAGTCGGAATCATTCGCCCACTCGACCGCCTGCTCGGGATCATCGAACCGCGTCACCGACACGAC
>JANMOL010000535.1:0-2198 GCA_031369245.1 Hyphomicrobium sp.
GCCGCCGTCGTCGCGTACGTCAGCGACTGGTTCCACTGCGTGTAAATTCGGAAATTCGGATAGGCGAGAAACGCCGGCCCGTTGCGGCCCATCGGCAGCATCAAAGACGCACCGAGCGTGTCGGCTGGAAGCTTTCCATCAACCGCCGTGACACCCCACGCCACCCACTGCGAGCGTGGCAGCTCAATTGCCAGATCGGCCTGATCCCACGGCAACTCTTTCGTGATGCGCACTTCCTGCAGCCACGGCTCGCCAGCCCGCCAGCCCAGCGATTGAATAAAGTTGGCAGTCGAACCGATAATATCGGGAATATCGCGAATGAGATCGCGCCGCCCGTCGTTGTCGTAGTCGAGCGCGTAATTGTAATAGTGCTGCGGCAGGAACTGCGTCTGACCGAGTTCACCGGCCCACGAGCCGATCATTTCATCGGCGCGCAAATCACCGCGCTCGATAATTTTCATGGCAGCCTTCAGCTCTTCGCGAAACAGCTCGCCGCGGCGGCAATCCCAGGCCAGCGTCAGCAGCGAGCGCATGACCGGCAGATTGCCCATGCCGACGCCGAAATCGCTTTCAAGCGCCCAGAACCCGGTGATGACCGCGCCCGGCACGCCGAATTCTTTTTCGGCCTGGGCAAACGTGTTGCCGTATTTTTGCACGTAAGCGCGGCCGTTCTGTTCGCGGCCCTTAGTGGCGAGCTTGCCGTAAAACTCCAGGAACGTTTGCGAGAAAAAACTCTGCTTGCGGTCGCGTCCGATGATGCCCTGGTCGGGCGTCATGCCGCCGATCGTCGCTTGGATCGTCGCCGGTTTGATGCCGTCAGCAATGGCGTCTTTCTTGAAGTCTTCGATCCAGCGGGCGAACGGCACCGTGTTCTGGCAGTTGCGCGGGTTGGAGGCCGGTGGCGCGGGCGGCGGGGCCGCCGGTTCAGCCAATACGGCGGCGGCGCTGATGGCCACAAAAACGGCGGCCAGAACCACCGTAGAATTCGTTGCGCGCATGAATGAAAACCTTCTCGGGAATGGCCGTGCCAGCCTCACACCAGCACTGTGCCAGCGGGCGGGAGTGCGTCAAGGGAGTGTGGCGGCAGTGAGGCCCAAAGCGCGCAACGGCCAGGACAAGTCTGTGGGCGACGCAGCAGCGTTCAACGGCCGGCCACAACAGGGCCGGGATGCCGAGACCACCGGCCGCGTGAAGCGACCCGTTGCGGGTCAACTGCGAACCGGCCGCCGCCCTCCAAAGTTGTAGCAGCAGAAATCAGCGAGCGCGGCCCGAACGGCGCAGTGCGTTGCCAGCCTGCCTGAGAAATTTACAATCGGCGTGACTGGCGTGATTAAAAATGCAGCAAATGCGGCGTTTTCGGATTGTTCCTAGTTAAGTTTCCGTTTATTGTTGTGTCTCTTTGCAAGTGTATTGCGTCTGGGGGATACATGCTGGAGTTGCTCAACAATAAATACCAATTCTCGCAGCAGTTGTTATCCCGCACACGCAAAGAAACCTCCGAACAGTTCGCAGTCACCTCGTGTGCCGAGCATCCCGAACTCTTCGATGCGTCCGTCGCGCTGGAAAACGAAACCTGGGACGAACTTAGTTTTCTCGACTTTACGTCCGCCCATCACACCCACTACGACGACCTGCTCGAGCGCTTTCCTGAATATCATTTGTGCATGATCGATCTGCGGACGGATGAGCTGGTCGCGACCGGCATGTGCGTGCCGCTCTATAGTCCCGAAAACGCCAAGCTGCCGCCTGAGGGCTGGGACTGGGTGGTCGAGACCGCGATGACCCAGAAGGGCCGGCGCGCCAACACCATCGGGGCATTATCGATCTCCGTGCCCGAGCCGCATCGCCACCGCGGCCTGGCGCGTGACATGATCAACACCATGCGCGCTCTCGCCGCGATGAAGACCTTCACGCGCGTCATCGCACCCGTCCGGCCGAGCGCAAAATGCCGCCACCCGTTCGTGCCGATGGAGCAGTATGTAGGCTGGATCGACGAACGCGGAAGGATCTACGATCCCTGGCTGCGCAGCCACGTCGCCGTCGGCGGAACGGTCGTGAGCGTCTGCAACCGCTCGATGGTCGTCGAACAGCCGCTCGAGTTCTGGCAGCCGTGGACGCGCAGCACGCTCGAACA
This sequence comes from Hyphomicrobium sp., assembly GCA_031369245.1. GTDB lineage: Bacteria > Pseudomonadota > Alphaproteobacteria > Rhizobiales > Hyphomicrobiaceae > Hyphomicrobium_B. The sequence continues at coordinate 2,135 of JANMOL010000535.1, forward strand.
AAACGGTGATGTAGCGTTCAACGGCGCGCTGGTGCCGCTCGATGTCGATGTGGGCGCCCGCGTT
>JANMOL010000568.1:0-2054 GCA_031369245.1 Hyphomicrobium sp.
CTCGAAGCGGCCAACAGCGTCTGCGATCTCAAGCAAGGCCAGCCTGAACTGCTGGTGATGCGAGGCGCCCTGCAAGGGGGGTCCCGCAAAACTCCCGCAACGACTAATTCGGCGTTGCGGGCACTTTGCTAAGTCATTGAAAGGAATGGTGCCCAGGGCCGGAATTGAACCAGCGACACTGCGATTTTCAATCGCATGCTCTACCAACTGAGCTACCTGGGCTTGTCTCCAAGGGGCATAGCCCATCTGAAGTCCGGCCCTTATAGGGGGCGCTCGCGCGGCTTGCAAGCGGGTCACGGGATTTGCCATGTGACGCTCTGGCGTGGCCGAAAATCGTCACGTTTCGCTGTCACCGTCCGGCGGCAAACTCGGCTTATCCGACTGGCCGTCATCGTCGTTGCCAGCGATCGCGTACGAGGCCGTGAACCAGCGCCCGAGATCGATATCGGCGCAGCGGCGCGAACAGAATGGCCGGTTGCCATCGCTTGCCGGTGACTTGCAAATGGGGCAGCGGGCGACCCGCGGGGCCTTTTCTGGCGTTGTCATGACTTCACCGCTCGATCAGTCCCGTTCGACTTCGGCAAACTGCAACCAGTTGTACTGGATCGGGAAGCCCTCGGTGTTCAGCAGCCCGACGACTTCGGTTACGGGCAATCCGACGACGTTAGTATAAGACCCGATCAAGCGTTGTACGAAACAGCCGGCCAGCCCTTGGATTGCGTAACCGCCGGCTTTGCCACGCCATTCGCGCGACGCGATGTACGATTCGATTTCCGGCCGCGTCAGATGCTTGAAGCGCACGCGCGTATCGACGATTTTTGAGCGTACGCGATCGTCAGGCGTAATCAGCGTGATTGACGTGAAGACCCGGTGGGTGCGGCCTGACAAGAGTTGCAGAGACGCCGTTGCCTCTTCGACGTGCGCTGGCTTCATCAGAATCTTACGGCCGACAGCGACGACGGTATCGGCGGCGAGAACATACGCATCGGCTAATTCGCGATCGTTGGCGATCTGATCACGGCCAGCTTCCGCTTTGGCGCGCGACAGCCGGGCGACCAGCCCGCGCGGCATTTCTCCGCGCTCAGCCGATTCGTCGATCGAGGCTGGCCGCAACGCATCGGGCGTTATGCCGACTTGTGCCAAAAGGGTCAGCCGGCGAGGGCTCGCGCTCGCCAGCACCAGTCGCGGCCGCTCGGCTTCGCCCTTCGAGGCCGCCCGTTCCCGCGCCAAGGCCCGGCGAAGGGTTTCGCGACTCGGCGCATCGGGGCGGCTGAAGGCCGGCAGCAGATGCGCTTTCAAGGACGAGATCATGGGCAACCTTTATGGCCGTGTTCTTAACGCTGCGCACGACAATGCTGAGGCAATTAAGGAAAAGCAAGGCTTGGCCTGCGTTGCAGGCATCGCCGAAACAAGGCAAGATTAGCGCGCTTTGCGACCCGATGGAACGGCACCGCAATGCGCTCTAGTTTTTTGCCGCTATCGCATGTTCTGCGACGAACCGGTGCCCACTTGGCCGGAAAACGCTCGAGTGACAGATGTTGGGCTGATTTTGAAGGCAGAGATATGGCCAAAGCCGAAGCCGCCGAACTCCTGGCCCGGACGCCGCTGTTTGGCAGCCTGGATGACGCAGGGCGCGCCGTCGTGCTGCAGGAAATGCGCGACGCCCATTACAACCCGGGTCAGGTGATTTTCGCCCGCGGCGATCCCGGCACCGACATGCATGTCGTCGTTAAAGGCCGCGTCCGGTTGTCCGTTCTGACTTCGGACGGACGTGAGCTTTCCTTCGCACATGCCGAACCGGCGTCGATCTTTGGCGAGATCGCCGTGTTCGACGGGCGCGCCCGCTCAGCCGATGCGACAGCCGTCGGTAAGGTCCAGACGCTGACCCTGTCGAAAGCGGCGTTCACCCGGCTGTTGGCAGCGCGCCCCGCGATTGCCGAAGCTGCGATCCGTTTCTTGTCAGGCCGGCTGCGCGATGCCGATGAGCAGCTTGAGGCCATCGCGCTGCACCCCATCGAAGCGCGTCTGGCGCGCTTCTTTCTGGCGTCCGCCCG
>JANMOL010000624.1:0-4121 GCA_031369245.1 Hyphomicrobium sp.
CAGGATGCGGGCACGGGCTTGCGGCAGGGCTTGGCCGCGCGGCAGCAAGACGCGCGTTTCGAGGAAGTGTCCGGTCAGCGCGAAACCTTCGAGCACATCGCGCGTCGTGACCAGGCCGGTGCGCGATTTCGTCAAGAACGCCGGCAACGCCAACATCCGATCACGATAGGGCTCGCCCGCCGAGGCTGAGACCGCGCGGCCCGATTTCGGCGAGACGTAGATCAACTGGTCATTCGAGCCGGTGGACGCGCACGAACTCAGATCGAGCCCGAAGCCAAGTTCTTCGAGCAGCGCCAGCTCCCAGCGCACCAGCAGCGCCGGCCAAACCGTCACATCGTCGAGAAAGCCGAGCACGAACAGCGTGATTTCATAGAGGTTTGGATGCGGATCGCGCTCGGGCAGCAGATGGGTCAGACTGGTCAGCGTCAGCAGCGCGGAGAGCGAGGCATCGCTGTCCATCGCTTCGGCCGCAAAGCCGCGCCGTAACTCCAGCGTGACGTGGCCAAGGTGCTCCGACAGCCGCGCCTTCCAGGTGGCATCGACGTGATTGCCGATTTGCAAAATCGGCCGCAGTTTGCGCGAGCGGCCGCCGTGCACGAGCCCCAGATGGCGGCCGTGGGCGCGGGTCCACAGCTCGACCACGGCGGCCGTCTCGCCGTGCGGCTTGACCGACAGAATGATGGCTTCATCCGACCACTGCATCGGACCATCGGCAGGATTGGGGTGATAGGGACCAGCGCGGGCATGAAGGGATGACAAGGAAAGGTCGTGTCAGCATAGCGCCGCCGTTTTGCCATCTCCGGCGCGCCAAGGCGAGCCGCTCAAATGCCGACGCCCTTGCCAGCGGGCGGTGATTTCGGAGCCTGAACGAGCACACACGGTGCGCCGAACGCGATGCATTCAAATGTGCCGGGGGCGAATGTGCCAGGTGCGAACGAACCGGGGGCTTTGGGAAAGCACTTTAACGATTTTGAGTGTGCCAGCCGCCAGCTATCAAGGCCGGGGCCCAGCGCCTGGGCTTTGGCGCGCCACTGGCCGAGGGCCTTTTTCTTGGCGTCAAGTTCGCTCGGGGCCGTGGCGATTTCGCTTGAGACGATCGGCCGGCACTTGCGCACGGCGGCGTTCGCTGCCCACCCAGAGAACATCACCATCGACACGGCGACACAACAGATTGTGCGTGTTCCTGCCGCTGCCATCACGCACAACCCTCTTGCATCAGTCCTTGGGAAACGACAGGCCCATCTCACGATAGCGTTCGGGGTCGCTGCCCCAGTTCTCGCGCACTTTGACGAATAAAAACAGATGGACACGATGGCCAGCGACCTCTTCGATGCCGCGCCGCGCTTCCTTCGAGATCTGCTTGATCGTGACGCCGCCTTTGCCGAGCACAATGGCTTTTTGGCCGTCCCGCTCGACGAAAATCGTTTGCTCGATACGGGCCGAGCCGTCTTTCAGCGTCTTCCAGCTGGTGGTTTCGACGGTGGTTGAGTAGGGCAGCTCTTCGTGCAGCCAATGATAGATCCGCTCGCGGGTGATCTCGGACGCCAGCATGCGCAGCGGCACGTCGGTGACGTCATCTTCCGAATAATGCCAGGGGCCAACCGGCATCGAGTTCGCCAGGAATGTCTTGAGATCGCTGACGCCGGTGCCGTCGAGGGCTGAAATCATGAAGACGTGGTCGAACGCTAACAGCGTCGAGAGATATTTGGTCAGCGCCAGCAGGTTTTCTTTTTCTTCGACCCGGTCGACTTTATTCAGCACGGCGATGCGCGTCGTGCGCGCGGTTTTCAGTTTCTCGATGATGCGCGCGGTGTCGTCATCAATGCCGCGCGCGGCGTCGATCATCAGCACGACCGCGTCGGCATCTTCAGCTTTGCCCCAGGCCGCCTCGACCATGGCCCGGTCAAGCCGCCGCTTGGGATTGAAAATGCCGGGCGTGTCGATGAACACCAGCTGGCTTTGGCCCTGCATGGCAATGCCGCGCACCGGCACCCGCGTGGTCTGCACCTTGTGCGAGACGATCGAGACTTTGACGCCGACGAGGGCGTTGACCAGCGTCGACTTGCCAGCGTTGGGTGCACCCAGCACAGCGATGAAGCCGCAGCGCCGGTCTGCTTCAGGATTTGGCTGGGGCAAAGCGGGGTCAGACATTGGCTTGTTTTTCCCAGACGCCCTCGCGCGACAGCAATGCGGTGGCGGCTTCTTGTTCAGCGATGCGCTTTGAGGCGCCCTCGCCTTGCGCCGGCTGGCGGCCACTGATGAAAACTTCGGCGGTAAAGCGCGGGGCGTGATCGGGTCCCTTGCGGGCGACCACGGTGTATTTCGGCAAGGCCAGTCCCTGGCCTTGGGCCCATTCCTGCAGCGCCGATTTGGCATCGACCGCCACTTCCGGCACGGGCTCGGATTGATCTTGCCACAACTTGCGCACCACCGTGCGGGCTTTATCGAAGCCTGCGTCAAGAAAAACCGCCCCCAGCAGGGCTTCAGCCGCGTCGGCCAGAATGGTGGTCTTTTCGCGCCCGCCGCTATCGGCTTCGCTTTCCGACAGGATCAAATGGGCGCCAAGGCCAATCGCACGGGAGACTTTGGCGCAGGCTTCACCCCGCACCAGGCGATTATAGCGCCGCGCCAGCTCGCCTTCGTTGGCCTCGGGATACTGTCCGACCAGCACCTCGACGATGGCTAAACCGAGCACACGGTCGCCGATGAATTCGAGCCGCTCGTTGTCATTGCGTTCGATCTTGCCGCCGCGCACGCTGGCGTGCGTCAGCGCCCGCTCGAGCAAGGACACGTCCTTGAAGCGGTGGCCGAGTTTGGTCTCGAGTTCTTTAAACTTGCGCGGTCGGAGCATGGGGCTTTCGGGCGGACTTTAGGATCACCGCACCAGATTGAAGAACCTGCTCCAGCGGATGTCAAACGGCCATGTCCAGGGCGACCACCAGCGCAGCGCATCGGGCTCATCGACGGCGGCTGAGAAAAAGATGACTTCGGCGCGGCCAACGAAGTTTTCGAGCGGCACGAACCCGACCGCGCTCTTCACCCGGCTATCGGTCGAGTTGTCGCGGTTGTCGCCCATCATGAAGTAATTTCCTTGCGGCACCTTGTAGGGCGCGGTGTTGTCCCACGGGCCCTCGGGATCGCTATCGAGCACCTTGTATTTGACGCCGTTGGGCAAGGTTTCTTCAAACATCGGGATGCGGATTGGACGCTCGGCGTCTTCGCGCGTCACGAACTCGCCGGCCGGGACCTTGGGGATGGCCTGGCCGTTGATGAACAACTGCCCGCCCTTCATCTGAATTTCGTCGCCCGGCAGGCCGACCACGCGCTTGATATAGTCGGTGGTGTTATCGCGCGGATACTTGAACACGGCGACGTCGCCGCGCTTGGGTTCACTGCCGAAAATACGGCCAGAGAACAGATCGGGGCTGAAGGGGAAGGAATACTTGCTGTAGCCGTACGACAGCTTGGAAACGAACAAGTAGTCGCCAATCAGCAGCGTTTCTTTCATCGAGCCCGATGGAATATTGAACGGCTGATAGAAGAAAACGCGCACGAACATGGCAATCGCCAGGGCTTCGACGACGATAATGACTGTATCCAGCCATCCGGGTCTCGCCGCCTTCAAACCAACGCTCATTCAGGGCTCCTTGTACCAAGCATCGGCGGGGAGGCCGGCGGCACGATGTTGGAAAGGCTGGCTATAGCGAGTTTGGCTACACGCCGCAATCGCACCTTGATCCGCTGCGCGGGCGTTGCGGGGATCCGCTGCGCGGGCGTTGCGGCCCCCGCTGTGCGGGCGTTGCGGGCCGTCGCCAAATGGACTGGCAGCCAGCTTGGGCTCGCGGTGAGGATAGCTCTCGCGGCTCGGCTGGCCGGGCCGAGCGGGCCGAGGATGGCGGGCCGAGCAGAGATGGCGGGCCGGGCGGGGATGGCGCGAATGCCGCACGGCTTAACCGCGCAGGCGGTTCCCGGCCGGAACGGCCGAGATGATGACCACCGCCTCGGCCAGCGGATATTCGTCCGTCAGCGTGAGATCGATGCGGGCCTCATAGCCCTCGGGCGTCAGCGCTGCGAGATGGCGGGCGGCCCCGCCGGTCAGAGCCAGCGTTGGCCGCCCGGAG
>JANMOL010000627.1:0-2006 GCA_031369245.1 Hyphomicrobium sp.
GAGGATGCGGAAAGCCAAGCAGTCAGCAGCGTCAAACGCGATCCGCCGGCCTGCGTCGTGCGCATTCTTGGCCAGTGTCTGGTGTCCAAGGGACAGACGGCTGAGGCTGAGACAGTATCGCCTGAAGGCGCGGCCACAATATCCAAATCCGCGACAGCCAAGGCCGGTAGCGCAAAAGAAACCCGCGACACCGGCCAACTGCCGCCCGCCATGAGAGCCGGTGTCACGGACGGCAAAATAGCCGCACAGCCAGATGGACAAGCCGAAAAAACCGGCACCGCGAACGCCAAGCCCGTTGGCGGCAAAGAACCGGTCGCAGCCAGCCAACGGCCTGCAGGCAAGGCGGCGGACCAATCCGACGATCTGCTGTTTCCGACCGACGACGAGCTGCGCGAAATCAAAGCGCGAAACAAGGAGGCCGGGACAGTCAGCCGGCCCGATGACGCATCCGGCAATGCCAGCGTCGCAGTCAAAGCGGACGCGATGGCGCAGCCGTCACCAGCGGCTGCATCCGTGATCAGTATCGATAGCGGCGTCGATCCAGAGAGCTGGGCTGAATATGGCGGCTGGTACCGGCAGGATTATGAGATTTACTATCGCCCGACCGGCCACAAAGACAAATTCGTCTACTCGTGGCTGTTTCTGACCGGTCCCCAAGCGCCGAAAAATGATCCAAGCCCGGCGGCGGCTGTGTTCAATTTTCTCACCAGCAAGGATGCGCAGGGGTCATGCACGAAGTGCCACAGCGTTGACGATATCCAGGGCAAAGGCCGGGTCGTGAATTTCTCGCAGACGTCGGTCGCGAGCAAACAGGGACGCTTCACCAGTTTCATCCATGAGCCGCATTTCGGCACCTTGGAGGAACGCGGCTGTCTGACCTGCCATGCCCTTGAAAAAGCCGTGCCCTATTTAAAGAGCTACGAGCATGGCAATCCGCAAAGTTTCGCGTCCAATTTCGGTCCGGTGAAAAAGGAGCTGTGCCAGACCTGTCACACCAGCGGCAAGGCGCGTCAGGACTGTCTGACGTGCCACCAATATCACGTGAATGACGTGATCACGCCCATCATGGCCACGAAAAACCCAACCCAATAGCCGTTTCATCGGCCAAAAACTTCGCGAGGATTGGATATGACAGAGCTGTATGCGTCGATCATGATCGGAACAGCCGCCACGCTGCTGGCGATCGTTCTGCTGTTTGTGCGCGCTAAATTCCAAGGCCGCCGGCCGGTCGTGGCCCTGATCCGGCGGTGGGTCGCGATGAGCACCCGCACGTCGGGGGCTGTTTTAGCTCTGCTTTCAGCGATCGCCGTTGCTTGCTTTGCATGGCTGCCCGCGCATGAGCTTCGATCCGCCAGCAGCGCGTCGACCCTGAGTGATTTTGCAAACGCGCCGTCTTCGCCAAGCGCAGCATCCGGCGCGGACGGCAGCGCAAGCGCTGAGCAAGCCTTAGACTCGCTGCGTGCCTACGCCGACACGATCGACGCCAAACCGCAATCGACGGCCGCCGCGTCGCCGGATCCCGATGCCGTCACCTTGCCAGCGGTCGATACGATGATCGCAAAGCTCGCCGCTCGCCTTGAAAAGCAACCCGGCGACGTCAAGGGCTGGAAAATACTTGCGTGGTCGTACCTCAACACGGACCAGCATGAGGCGGCAGCACGCGCCTACGAAACGGCTCTCAAACTCGATCCCAGCGACATTGAAATCAAGAAAGGACTTGAGGCTGCAAAATCACCGCAGACTGTGACAGCCCGGGTGTCCCCCCCCGATCCAGCACCATCGCCAACGGCTGAGGATATCAAATCGGCAGAGGGTCAATCAGATACCCAGCGTGACAGCATGATCCGAGGCATGGTTGACCAGCTCGCCACGCGCCTCCAGAGCGCTCCCAACGACGAGGACGGCTGGCTGCGTCTGATGCGCTCGCGCATGACGCTCGGCGAAAAAGATGCGGCCAAAGCCGCACTGACAAAAGCCCTCGAAACGTTTGCGAGCGATGCCGCTGC
>JANMOL010000011.1:0-6344 GCA_031369245.1 Hyphomicrobium sp.
TTGACGACCTCAACGAGGACGCGACCTTGAACAAGCACGTAAAGCCGATGACGCTTATCAAAGAGACGGATTACGGCACGCCGCATTCGACGTCGAACCTCCTGGTCACGCTCGAGATCGATGGTCAGGAGATCACGGTGCCGGAAGGCACCTCGATCATGAATGCCGCGATGCAGCTCGGCATCGAGATTCCCAAGCTTTGCGCCACCGACAGCCTCGACCCATTCGGCTCATGCCGCCTGTGTTTGTGCGAAGTCGAAGGCCGCCGCGGCACGCCCGCTTCATGCACGACGCCGGTTGCCCCCGGCATCAAGGTCACGACCCAAAATGAACGGCTCGCCAAGATCCGCAAAGGCGTGATGGAACTCTACATTTCGGACCACCCGCTCGACTGCCTGACGTGTGCGGCAAACGGCGACTGCGAATTGCAGGATATGGCCGGCGCCGTCGGCCTGCGCGAAGTGCGCTACGGCTACGAAGGCGACAACCACGTCTTTGCCAAGCATCACGATGGCACGATCAACGAACGCTACAAACCCAAAGACGAATCGAACCCCTATTTCACCTTCGATCCTTCGAAGTGCATCGTGTGCTCGCGCTGCGTGCGCGCCTGCGAAGAGGTTCAGGGCACCTTTGCGCTGACCATCGACGGCCGCGGCTTTGCCTCGCACGTCTCAGCCAGCATGGACGAGAATTTCTTAGCGTCCGAGTGCGTCTCGTGCGGCGCCTGCGTACAGGCCTGCCCAACGGCCACATTGATCGAAAAATCTGTCGTCGAGATGGGCCAGCCGGAGCACTCGGTCGTCACCACCTGCGCTTATTGCGGCGTTGGCTGCTCGTTCAAGGCTGAAATGCAGGGCGAGCAAGTCGTCCGCATGGTGCCCTACAAAGACGGCGGCGCGAACGAAGGCCATTCGTGCGTCAAGGGGCGCTTTGCCTGGGGTTACGCCACTCATAAGGAGCGCGTTCTGACGCCGATGCTGCGTGAGAAGATCACCGATCCGTGGCAGGTGGTGTCGTGGGAAGAAGCCATCAAGTTCGCCGCGGACAAATTCAAAGCAACGCAGGCCAAGTACGGCAAGGGCTCGATTGGCGGCATCACCTCGTCGCGCACCACGAACGAAGAGGTCTATGTCGTGCAGCGCATGATCCGCGCGGCCTTCAACACCAACAACATCGATACCTGCGCGCGCGTATGCCACTCGCCAACCGGCTATGGCTTGAAGCAGACGTTCGGGGAATCAGCTGGCACGCAAGACTTCAAGAGCGTCGACAAGGCCGATGTGATCCTGCTGATCGGCGCCAACCCGACCGATGGCCATCCGGTATTTGCCTCGCGCATGAAAAAGCGTATCCGCGAAGGCGCCAAGCTGATCGTCGTCGATCCGCGCCGCACCGACATCGTGCGCTCACCGCATATCGAAGCGGCCTACCACTTGCCGCTCCAGCCATCGACCAACGTCGCGATGATGAACGCCTTCGGCCACGTCATCGCCACCGAAAATCTGATCGACCGTAAGTTCGTGGCGCGGCGCTGCGAAAAGGGTGATTTCTTCCGCTGGGAAGAATTCATAAAACAGCCGCAGCACTCGCCTGAAGCGCTCGAGCCAATCACCGGCGTACCCGCTCACCTGGTGCGCGAGGCGGCGCGTTTGTTTGCAACCGGCGGCAATGGCGCCATCTACTATGGCCTCGGCGTGACCGAGCACAGCCAGGGCTCGACCATGGTCATGGCCATGGCCAATCTGGCGATGGCGACCGGCAACATCGGCCGCGAAGGCGTTGGCGTCAATCCGCTGCGCGGCCAGAACAACGTGCAGGGCGCGTGCGATATGGGTTCGTTCCCGCACGAGCTGCCAGGCTACCGCCACGTTTCGAATAATGAAGCCCGCGCCGTGTTTGAAAAGGAATGGGGCGTCAAGCTCGACCACGAGCCGGGCCTGCGCATTCCGAACATGTTCGACGCGGCCGGCGATGGCTCGTTCCGCGGGATCTTCATTCAGGGCGAAGACATCGCCCAGTCCGATCCCAACACCCATCACGTCGAGCACGCGCTGAAGTCGATGGACATCGTCGTCGTGCAGGACTTGTTCCTCAACGAGACGGCCGCCTTCGCACACGTTTTTCTGCCCGGCACGTCGTTCCTTGAAAAGGACGGCACCTTCACCAACGCCGAACGCCGCATCAACCGCGTGCGCAAAGTCATGCGTGAAAAGCAGGGCATGCCTGAGTGGGATGTCGTCTCGCGCATCGCAACCGCCATGGGCTATCCGATGCACTACAATTCGGCGTCCGAAATCATGGCGGAAATCGCGCGCGTAACGCCGACGTTCGCTGGCGTTTCGTTCGATCGCATCGACGAATTGGGTTCGATCCAATGGCCATGCAATGACGAAAGTCCGAACGGCACGCCGACCATGCACACCGAAGAGTTCACTCGCGGTAAGGGCCGCTTCATGCTGACCGAGTTCGTGGCGACAACCGAGCGCTCGAACCGCAACTTCCCGCTGATCCTGACGACGGGGCGCATTCTTGCGCACTACAACGTCGGGGCTCAGACGCGGCGCACGCTGAATGTCGTCTGGCATCCCGAGGACCTTCTCGAGATGCATCCAAGCGATGCCGAAGTCCGCGGCATCAAGGATGGCCAGATCGTCTCGCTCGCAAGCCGCGTTGGCGCGACGAGCCTGAAGGCCAAGGTCACCGAGCGCATGCCACCCGGCGTCGTCTACACCACCTTCCACCATCCGGTCACGGGTGCCAACGTCATCACCACCGACAACTCGGACTGGGCGACCAACTGCCCTGAGTTCAAAGTGACGGCGGTGCAGGTGACGGTCTCGAACCATCCGTCAGAGTGGCAGGAAGAATGGGGCGTGCGCGAAGTCGAGAACAAGCGCATCGGTAAGGAAAAGGCGCTCGAGCCAGCAGAGTAAAGCTGGCCCGGGCCTGCAACGGAGCGGCTGCATTTATGTCTGTCATGACCAAAGCAGGCGCCCTATCAGCCGTTGCCGGAGGCAGCATCGGCGCTGATCTATGCTCGCGCCTTGAGCACGGCGAGCTGCGCGCGGCCGACGGCAGCAGCACGGCGGTCGCCTGGCAACTGCCGGAAGAAACCCCGATCGCGGTGCAGATCAACTCCGAGCCCTATGCCGTGATGATGGCGACCCCCGCCGACATCCGCGACTTCGCAACCGGTCTGCTGCTCTCCGAGGGCCTCGTCCAGCAGGCCGGAGACATTCAAGGCGTGCTGGTGATGCCGGTCGAGAATGGCATCACCGCCGATGTCGCGGTTGCTGATCACGCAATCGATAAATCACGCCTCGTGCGGCGCGCGATCGAAGGCCGGTCCGGCTGCGGGCTGTGCGGCGTTGAAGACATCGCGGCCGCGATCCGTCCCCTCACGGTCCTTCACCGCACCTGGGCGCCCCAGACCGTTGCCATTCTGAAAGCCGCGAAGGCACTCCACCAGCACCAGCCAATGAATGCTCATAATCGCACCGTGCATGGCGCTGCGTGGGTGTCGCAAACCGGCGAAATTCTGACCGTGCGCGAGGATGTTGGGCGGCATTCGGCGCTCGACAAGCTGATCGGCGCGCTGGCGCGATCGGGTGCGGATATGGCGGCAGGCTTCGTGATGATGACCAGCCGGTGCAGCTTCGAGCTGGTGCAGAAGGCTGTGACGGCTGGCATCGGTGCTTTGGTGACGGTCTCTGCGCCAACGGCGCTGGCTCATGACCTTGCAAAAAAATCCAATCTGTTTCTCGCCGCCCTCGGAGCTGGCGGAGTCGTCGTGTTCAACCCATAACCGTGCTCACATGAGCCTCGAAAGTACTCCCCCATGAAAAGCGCCGATCTCGTCCGCATGGCCAATCAAATCACCGATTACTTCGCGCCGTACCCAAAGGCCGAGGCGCTCGACGGAATCGCCAAGCACGTGCACCTGTTTTGGGATCCGCGCATGCGCAACGCGCTGAAGGCGCATCTCGACAGCGGCGGGGCCGGCCTTTCGCCAATGTTCGTTGAAGCGGCGAAGGATTATTTCGCCGGCCCCAAGAGCCCAAAATCCAAGACCGGCTGAGCGGCCCGCTTCACAGTGTCGAGCGCGCACGCTAGGCTCCAGCGTCATCGCTTTCTCAGCCTCCGGAGCCGACGTGTACAATCACCCGCTGGTCGCGCCAGATTTCCCGGTCCCGGAACGGCTTGAGTGCGACGGCTACATGTTGCGCATGCTGTCGATCGACGATCTCGAACTCGACTACGAGGCCGTGATGGCCAGCACTGACCGGCTCATGGGGCTTTTCGACCCCAACAGTTCGTGGCCGGAAGGCCTAACGCGGCGGGATGACTTGGTTGATTTGGGCTGGCATGAGCGGGAATTCACGCTGCGCCATTCATTCGCTTATACGGTGATGGCGCTAGGCGATGCCCGATGCCTGGGCTGCTGTTATATATTTCCAAGCAGCGTGCCGGGCGCTGGCGCATCGGTCTTCTACTGGGTGCGGGCCGGACTGGATGCGGACGCGCGCGACGCCGAACTCGGCCATATCCTTCGGCAGTGGCTGAGCCGCGTCTGGCCGTTCAAGCACGTTGCCTTCCCCGGCCGCGACACGGCTTAGCGTTCGCACGGCTCGAATGCCGGTTGAGCGCCACAAGCGGCCCAACGTTGACCTCATCTGTGCGGCCAATCAACGAAACATCTTGCTCGCGGGCACGACGCGTTAACGCGGCTTGCCGGCGGCGTTTGCTATTTTCGTTGAGGCGCTTAGATCTGTTATCCATTCAGCGGCCGGGGTCTGCACTTTCCCATCGCACAGGATTTAAGATGGCGACGACAAAGACTGGCAAAGACCTGATCCTGACGCGCCTGGACTGGAACCTCCTCAAGTATTTTTCGGTCATCGCGGAAGCTGGCGGTGTCACGCGCGCGGCCGAAAAGCTCGGCCGCAAGCAACCGGCGATCAGTCTGGCGCTGAAGCGGCTTGAGCAGCGCTTGAATTCACGGCTGTGCCAGCGCGGCCCGGGCGGATTTGCGCTCACCGAGGAAGGCCGGCGGCTGGCCGAGAACTGCGCCCATTTAAGTGACTTCATCCGGCATCTGCCCGATACCATCACCGAGACCATACCGGCCGTGCGCGGCACCATCCGCATCCGGCTGATCAGCAATCTCGTTGATCAGCATCTCGACGATGCCATCGCGACCTTTCACAATAAGTATCCCAACATCGAGATCCTCGTTGATGTGGACACGTGGTCGAGTGTCTTAAATGCGCTGTTGCGCAAGGAAATCGACATCGGAGTCGCACCCTCTCAGCGCAAGCGCACCGAACTGACGTATCTCCCGCTATTCAAAGAAGTTTACCGGCCTTATTGCGGCAGGGGTCACCCTCAGCACGGCAAACGTGTCCTCAGTCCGAGCACCTTAGCCGACGAGCCGTTCGTTCTGACCGGCTCTGATGAGCCCGACCAGCTCTCCGACTTCCGATTGAAACACGGGCTGGGCCGCCGGGTTGCGGGCATCTCTGCGCATCTCGAGGAAGCCAAACGGCTGACAATTCTCGGCGTCGGGATCTGCTTCCTGCCCGAAGGCTATGCAAATCCCGACGTCGCGGCGGGCCGGCTATGGCCGTTGCTCGGCAAGCGCGGCCTGCCGAGCACGCCGATCTACATCATCACCAATCCGAAAGACCCCTCGCACCTCTCGCGCCAGCTGTTCATCGACGAATTCAAGACCATGATGAAACAGGTCCGCACAGCCGGATCGCCGAAACTGGTGCCGATGGGGCGCCAGCCGGTAACGGCTAAGTCTATGAGCGCTAAGAAATAACGGTCAATAATCGTGTCGTATCAAACATTGATGCTGTTAATTCTTTGCATTGCTATTTTGGGTCTTTTTCCGCGCGCGTTGCTCTGCCTACTCTGATCGCAGGCCTGATGCTGGATATTTCTGGCAGCCAGTGCGGGAGGACGGCGCGTTGCAATATCGTCACGTGTCTGAGGAACTGCAGAGCGCTCATCGCCGCCCTGACGAGGCCGTAGCCGACGCGCCCATTTTTGTCCCGCCGCCCAAACGCTTTCTCGAACTGCGCGAGCAACCAGCATCCAACCGGGCCATGCTGCTTGGCGCTTTAGGCGTCATCGGTTTCTTTGGCATTTGGGAGACCGGTCACTACCTGACCGCTGAATCCTCGCGCAAGTTCGTGCCGTCCGTCGAACATTTGGCGCGCGCGCTCTACGAGCTTTTTGCAGAGAAGAATTTTCTGCATGATATTTTTGTCAGCTGCCGGCGCATTTTCTTCAGCTTCCTGGCAGCAGCCGCCGTTGGTCTGCCGATTGGCATCCTG
>JANMOL010000021.1:0-4036 GCA_031369245.1 Hyphomicrobium sp.
CTCCAGCCGACGTCGAGCGGGCTCTGGCCAGCGACGCCGCCCGCCGTGCGGCAGCCGCGGCCGCCGTTCCGCCGTTTCAGACCGCCCACGCAGCGACCGGCGGGGCTGACGCCGCAGCGCGGCCGAGTGTTGCCGCAACGCGGCCGCCGCCGGCGGCTGCCGTCACGCCCGCCGCATTGCATGCCGCACCGGCGTCTGCGATCCCGGCACCTGCGATCCCAGCACCGGCGGCCGATACCAGCACGCCTCACACCGATGACGCTGTCACCGGTGCGGCCAGCAGGCACGGCAACGCGCGGATCGACTTGCCGCGCTACCACGCCTCGGCCCGGCTGATCGGACAGGCCGCGTCGCAGCCAGTGCTCGTCTCGACCGCGCCGCGCAAACCTAAGGTCCTCGGATAGCGCCGCCTTACCCACATCTTATCCCAGCCAGCCCACAGCCTCGCGCCTAGACCGTGGGCTCGATTTCGGCCGATTCGCGAATCAGTGCAGTGTCCCAGCGTTACGACGTTTAGAGCTGGGATTTCCGATGTCTGTTGAAGCACCACGCGCACCGCTGTCCGTCTACATGCTGGCCGATCATCTCGATGGCGCGCTGGCGGCGGGTGAAGATCTCGTCGCGCGCGGAGCCGATTGGCGGGCGCTGGCCGAAAACCCTAGCGCGGCCGTTCAATTTGCCCACCAACAGCGCGAAATCGCCGAAGCCGTTCGCAGCCTCGAACTCATGCTGATCGCCCGCACCCTCAAAGCCCGCGAGCACGCCCGGGCGTTAGCCCAGATCGACGCCCGGTTCGCCCCGGTCGCCAAGTTGTTCGCGTCCGGTACCGCCATTCTTTTGGATGCGGTGGATGAATGCAGTGATGCCCGCAACGCCGACTTTGAATCGGGCGATGGACTGGTCGCTTACGTCCGCAGCCGGGGGTTGATCGCGCCCGACGCCGCAACAGTATCAAACCCCGCTCAGCTGACGATCGACGAGAATTTTATGGTCGCAAAGCGCGTGGCACTCGGGCCGCTGATGGATATGACGGCGGCGTTCCTTGACGGGCTCGACACGCACTACGAGTTGTTTATCGGCATCGAAGCGGACGACGGCGATCAGCACGCTTCGCCCGCAGCGCGCCTTGACTTTGGCCGCCGCGAGCGCATGCCGCTCAATTAGTCTCAGACCAGTCTTTACCTGACCGTGGTCTGCTGGCGCGAACGGTGGATCGGCGCGATCTCGGCTGTCATAGACGCCGGCGCGATCCGGCGTGCGCCCCGTTCAACACCATAGGTGCGGCGGGCGGCAGCCTTGAGGCCATCGGCCGGGCTTTCGAACGGCACGCCCGCGACCGTGTCATCCGTCACGCCATCCGCGCTGGCAATCAGGATACCCGATTTGCGGGCCTTGAGCGCCGTCTGAACCTTGCCGCCAAACGGCGAGAACACCGATCCTGTAATGGCATCAAGCGCCATGGCGACGACCATGCCGCCCTGGGCGCGCTCGAGCGAAGCGAACACGCCAATCGGGCCGGGAACAGCGTCATAGCGGCGTTTTTTCTTGTATTTGGCTTCCCGGACCGTCGGAACTTTGACGACGCGCACGTCGAGGCTGGCAACGCCGCGCTTCTTGAAGCCGAGACGTTCGGCCGTTCCGCGCGACACGTCGAGCTTGCGCTTGCCCCAGTACGGTCCGGCATTGTTGACCCGCACGACGGCCGATTGGCCATTGGCCGGATTGCGCAACAGCAGCACGGTGCCGTTCGGATAGATCGGGCTGGCCGCGTTGTCGGCATCGTTCGGACGGAAGACTTCGCCCGACGAGGTCAGGCCACACGGGTTGAAGCGGTCGCGCTTGCAGTCGTCATAGAACGAGGTTTTGAAGGTCTGGTCCTTGCCGACCAGACCGGCCATTTCCTGCAGCGTGTTGACGCGATGGCAGACGCCGTTGAAGCAATAGGTTTTGCCGGGGGTTTTGGCTTCGGCAGTGGCCGGCATCAAGGCTGGCAGTGACGCTGCGAGCAGGAGCGCGCTGAGCGCTCGTGAATACGAAATACGACGGATCGTCCGCCCGAAAAGTCCACGCAACATCTCACGTTCCTTCTATCGCCGTTTCAGCGCGGGCCAACGCGCCGTTTTCTCCCAAAGTTCCTTGAGCTCATCCCAAGAGAACAAACCAAAAACGAGGTTAACGGCACCATAGTTAGGATCGATGCTGCAACGCACCGTGGCGGATTGCCGCCACAGCGCATCAGCTTATTTTCAATAAATACAATGATTTAGATGTTGTTTTCAGAGCGCGAGCGTGCGCCGTAGCACATCAACGGCCTCATTGAGCCGGGCAGAATTGGTCGCCCGCAGAACCAGATCGGTCGACGGGCGGCCATCGCGCAGGCAGGGATAACTGCCCATCGCAACGTCGGGATAGGCCCGCTGATGGGCTGCAAAAAGATCGGCGATTTGGCTTTCCGGCCGGTCGAGTGAGATCGTCTCGGTCAGCATCCGCGCGCCGGTTGCCAGCCGCGGGGTGACGGCGTCCAGCATGACCCGCATGATGTCGGGGATGCCGGCCATGACAATGACGTTGCCGATCATGAATCCAGGCGCGATCGAAATCGAGTTTTCGACGAGATCGGAACCGTCCGGCAGCCGGGCCATGCGCAGCCGGGACGGCGTCAGCTCAACACCCCGCGCATCGCACGCCGCCTGCATCAGGGCGCGGGCCCGCGGATCGACATCGATGCTGACGCCGAAGGCCTTGGCCATGCTGTCGGCAGTGATGTCGTCGTGGGTCGGGCCGATACCACCGGTCGTGAAAACATACGTATAGCGGGCCCGCATCGCGTTGACCGCCGTTACGATTTCATCCTCGATATCCGGCACCACACGGACTTCGCGCAACTGGATGCCGATCGCGGTCAGATGATCGGCGATGGCGCCGATATTTTTATCCTTGGTCCGGCCCGACAGGATTTCATCGCCGATGACCAAAACCGCTGCCGTGACTACATCCACCGCCGTCACAATGACCTATCTCCGCTTTGCCTCAGGGCCGTTGGCTTTTGCCTCAGGCCCGTTGGCATTCCATAGCACCCGCTTCAGGCACGCGGGAATGCGGCCGGTAGACCAGCGCCGTCAACCCAATATCCAGCGCCACAGGCGGCCAAAAAAGCTCTCAGAGCCGGCCTCAGAGCCGGCCGGAGCCAGCGGCTCTTTTCGCCCAGACTTGATATCGTCCAGAGCCGCTAAGATTTTAAGATCGAGCAGTTTCACGCCGCGTAAGGCTGTCGCGCGCGCGGCATCGCCGATCACGCCATCCTTGTCAGCAACCCGCCGGTCGAGGCTTACCCCTTCGGGGAAAACCGCCATCAGCTCCGAGGTATCGCGGATCGCCGCATGCGTGCCGATGGTGGCGTCAGTCTCGCCTTCGGCCTTCAACATATCGGCCCCGCCGTTCGCCGCGTAATAGCTGTTCGCATTGATCACCCGCACGCCGTCAGCAGCCCAGCGCCGTGAGAGGTCGGCGGCGACCGCCTGCTGCGGCGCCTGGCTTGGGCCGCTATCGCCGAGAAACACGACCAGCTTGAAGCCGTGGATCGCGAAGCTAGCGGCCGCCGATTCCAGCACCCCCGCGTACACCTCCGGCGGCACGCTGATCGAGCCGGGATAGGCCATGTGCCCTTCACGCTTGGTGATGTCACCTTCCGGCACATAGGCCATGACCGGCGCGACCAGAGCATCACCCAGCTCACCAGCAATCCGCCGCGCCATCTCGCGAACAATAAAATTGTGCTTGCCGGTGACCATGTGCGGGCCATTCTGCTCGGTGCCGCCAGTCGGAATGATGATCGTGGTTTTGCCCGAAACGATCGCGTCGCGGATTTCGGGCCAAGTCATGCGCTCGGTCTCGACCTCAACGGCCCGTGCCGGGCAGACCGCCGCCCCAACCATCAGGGCAAACAACAGGACAATCCGGGTCAGCGCCAAAGTCAGCCTCCAGGCAGCGAATCGAGATTGCCAAAGCTTAGCAGTTTGCGATTGCGACCGGCGGC
>JANMOL010000023.1:0-3865 GCA_031369245.1 Hyphomicrobium sp.
CTCGCCGTTGTCCTGCACCAAGAGCAGACCGGCACAAAAGTTGAGCTGTCAGCCACAGGCCTGCCGCACGACGCCCCTCAGGCGATCAAGGTTTGCGTCTACCGTGTGGTCCAGGAAATGCTCTCGAATGCTTACAAGCACGGCCAAGCGAGTGAGCAAAAAGTCATATGCTATATGGACAAATGCCTGGTCCTTGAGATCTCCGACAAGGGTCCTGGATTTGACCGCCAGAACTACAACAAGGATGGCCTCGGGCTCTCGGGCATGCGGGCGCGCGTTGAGGCGCTCGGCGGTGCGATGACCATCGACACGTCGGATGACCGTGGCACAACCGTGACTGTGCGTCTCGAGCTGGAGGCCGCACGGCAATGGAACACCGTCGATGGCTAAAAAAACAAAAGTCGTCATTGTCGACGATCATCCGGTGGTGCGGCGAGGCATAGCCGCAACATTTTCAGAACAAGCCGACTTCGCAGTCACGGGTGAAGGCGCATCGGCGCAAGATGCGATCCGGTTGTCGCGCGAGCTGCGGCCAGACATGATCCTGCTCGATGTCACGATGCCCGGCGGCGGCATTGAGGCTGCTGCGGCAATTGCTAAGTCGCGTCCTGAAACGGCGATTTTGATGCTGTCGATCCGCGAGGATCTGGCGACGGTACGGGCGGCACTGCGGGCAGGCGCCCATGGCTATATTTCCAAAGGCGTGGCTGGCGACGATCTCGTGGCGTCCGCGCGCCGTGTGCTGGCGGGCGAACGTTATGTCAGTCCAGAGCTGGCCGCACGGTTGATTTCCGAGGGACCTGCAAGCGCTGACACAAATGCATCCGAGCCCGTGACGCTGCGTGCTTCGCTCACGCAACGCGAACGCCAAGTTTTCGAATTACTGGGCGAAGGTTTGAGCAATCTGGAAATCGCCGAGCGCGTTGGGCTGAGTGAAAACACCGTCAAGCATTACATGACCCCGCTGCTGCACAAGCTTGGCGTGCGCAACCGGACCGAAGCGGCGCTCTTGGCCCGCAAGCACGCTCCATGAGACCTTAGGTCCAGACTTTGGTCGGATTTATATTACAATAAAGTGTAATACATATTGAGGGACTGAGCGGTCCTCGCCAACACGTACCTCGCGCGCCGCCAACAGCGTGCGATGGGCCTCAGTCACTTAAGTCCTGCGGCGAGCATCGCAAACACACCATCGAGCAGCCCTAGGGCTCGCGGCCGTGCGCCGGGAGTTGTTGCCCCTCTGCAGCTTTTTTCAGGGAGTTGAACACCGTGGCCCATTTGAAATATGCCGGCAACGGCGTGGCGTCGACCACCACCAAGGCCGGTGTGCAAAGCAGCCCGCACGCCGCCGCAAACAGCCGTCCTCGGCAGGACGACGCCGGCGGCGGGCAGAGACAGAGACCCGGCGGCCACGTGAACTGGGCGCCATCGAGCCAAGTTCTGTGGATCAGTAGCCCTCTTGGAAAGCTGCGCGCCGCCGAGCACAGCTGAGCCTGCGCGCTCAGACCCTCCTCATCGACGCATTGCCTGATCTCAAGTTCATTTCGATTGGAGTTCCGTCATGGCAACCTCGTACAAGCTCAAGCCGTTTGTGCTCAATCTCGATGATTTGAATTTCATTCTCGACCAAATCCTGTTCCGCCCGTTGTTCGACACCGACGGCAACGCGATCATCAATTGGGATGGATTTGTTCCGATTTTCGATACGCACGGCGCAGCCATCGACACCGGCGGGCTGACAGGGCAGGCAGCGATCGATATGTTTGGGCCGTCTTATGCCACGACGGCCGCCGCCCAGGGCCTACGCGACGTCAGCGGACTGCATAACAACCTGCTCGGCGTCAACCAGACCTGGGGGGCTGCCGATCAGCCCTTTGTCCGAACGGTCGCTGCAGATTTTTCGAATTACATCGCGCCGCTCGCGAGCGCTGCTCCCGATGCTTACTACGGCGCTCAATCGTTTGCGCCGTCGCTCTCGATACCGGCCGCAGACTATCAAATCATTGTTGACGGCTCAGGCGCGGTCACACAACAGCTCAATGTCATTGACTACACGCCGCGCATGATCAGCCGTGCCATCACGACCGGCGGCGTCACCTACCAGCTCGATGCCAGCGGCCACATTGCGCACGACGCGCAAGGTCAAGCGACCGTCACGTCCTATGGGTTACTGGAAACGCTGGGGCAGCAAGACTTTCAGCCCCATAGCGATGCGACGCCCAGCACGGAGTTTTTTATCGGGGCGGAGAATCCCGGCGTTGCACCCTCGAATGGCTGGTTCGCGATCTTTGGTCAGTTTTTCGATCACGGACTCGACTTCATTGAAAAAGGATCGGGCAAAACCATCAAAATCGCACTGGCTACAGACGACCCGCTTTACGGCGTCATTGGTCCTGATGGCCGCCCGGCAACATCGATCACCATTTCCCGCGCGACAGTTTCGGGCACCGATGCCAACGGCGATCCAGCCTACGTCAATCATACCTCGCCCTATATCGATCAGAGCCAGACCTACGGCTCAAGTGATCAGATCACAAACCTGCTGCGCGCGTGGGTCTCGACCGATGGCGGTACGTCCTATCACGCCGGTATGGAGCTGTTTGACGGCGATAGTCTGGCGACTGCGTGGAAGCGGCCGGACGGAACCATCACGCACGACACACTGCCGACACTCAACGAACTGCGAGCCGCTGTGATCGCAACCGGCCGCGATGGCCTGACGTGGGAAGACATCTCCGACTACCGCAATCGCGACGCATCCGGTCAGCTTGCGGCCGGCACTTCCGGCCAAGCGCTGATCCTTGATATGAACCCGCATTTCGATGCGGCCCATTTGAACCCAGCCAACGACGCCCCTCCAGGCGTTGCGGCGGCGATGGCGCTGCTTGGACTGAGCTTCAACGGCAGCGGCCTGCTGACCAACGGAACGCCGCAAGGCACCGGCGCCAGCGCGCTCGGGCCATGGCTCGACTTTGCCAATTTCAGCATCACCGCCACGGATCCGGCCATTCATGCCGCGGTCGGCGAAATCCTGCTGGCCTCGGTCGGCGATCACTACATCGCCGGCGACGGACGGGTAAATGAAAACTTTGGCCTGACCGCTATCCACCATGTCTTCCACGAAGAGCACAACTATCAAATTCAAAACCTTCAAAACACCATCACCGCCCACGACACCGCAACGAGCAGCACTTCGCACGACGTGCTTCATGAATGGCAGGTGAATACCGGTACGCAGGACGCCGCCGGAAACTTCCTCAACGCCGACAACTCGGTCGCATGGGATAGCGACAAGATGTTCAAGGCGGCCAAGCTGGTCGTCGAAATGGAGTATCAGCACGCCGCCGTCGATCAATATGCGCGCACCGTGACGCCGCGCATTCAAGAGTTTGTCGGCTACTCGACGAGCGTCAACTCAACCGTCTCACTTGAATATTCTCAGACGGCCTTCCGCTTTGGCCACTCGACGATCCGCGAGACCATTGACACGATCGATCCAGCGCATGGATTGACCGGCAAGATCATGAGCTTTGCGCTCGAAGCCTCGTTCCTCAATCCGAGCCAATTTGCGATCAGCGGCCCGGCGGCGATCGCTCTTGGCATGTCACATCAGCAGATGAATGAAGTCGATGAGTTCATCACGCCTGCGTTGAATCAGGGGCTACTCGGCCAGCCGCTCGATCTGGCAGCCATCAACATCGCGCGCGGCCGGGACATCGGCATTCCGACGTTGAATGAATTCCGCGCGGCACTCGGGCTGACACAGTACGCCAGCTGGTCCGACTACGGCAGCAACATGATCCACCCAGAATCGCTGGTGAATTTCATCGCAGCTTACGCCTTTGACGGAAACGCGGCCAAAGCC
>JANMOL010000348.1:0-4484 GCA_031369245.1 Hyphomicrobium sp.
GATCGGCATAGAGCGCCTCAGCGCCGGTGGCTGCCAGGAATACCAGCCCCATGATCGTCAGGCCGATGACGCCGTGGTTCCACACGAACGCCATCCCTTTCAGCGGATTGATGGCCTTCAGCACGTGCAGATTATCGGCGATGTGCATCGCCCCGCCGAGGGCGAGCACGACAAACCAGACCACCGTGATGGGTCCGAAAAATTTGGCGACGCGGTCAGTGCCCTGCGACTGCATCCAGAACAGCCCGACAAGCACCAGCAGCGCAATCGGAATGACCGCGCTTTCCAATCCGGGCGCAACCAGCTTCAAGCCTTCGACCGCCGACAGCACCGAGATGGCCGGCGTGATAACCGCATCGCCGTAGAAAAACGACGCGCCGGCGACGCCAAGAACGCCGAGCAGCGGCGCACTGCGCTTGGCGACTGATTGCCCCAGCGCCATCAAGGCGAAGGTCCCGCCTTCACCCTTGTTGTCGGCTCTGAGCAGGATCACGACGTACTTGATCGTGACGATCAGGATCAGCACCCACAAGATCAGCGACAGCACGCCGAGCGTCGCCTCGCGCAGATCGAGCTGGCGATGGACCGCGGCATTGATCGCTTCTTTGAAAGCGTACAGCGGGCTCGTGCCGATGTCGCCGAACACGACACCGATCGAACCCAGCACCAGCGTCCAGTAACTGTTGGAGTGTTGCCCGTCGCCCGCGCCCGGATCGGCTGCGGCACTCGCGGCTTGCGTCTGTGCCATTCGGCACCTCGCCTGATCTGAAGCTGCCACGCAGCAAAGTGGCGGGTGTCTACTCCCGGGCCACGGCGATGGGAAGCGGCAAATTGGCATCGCCCAGCAGCACGGCCTCTTGACACCGGAACCGCCATCGAGTCGCAGCACGCTGGCGCTAACGGCGGATCGCACCCGGCAAACTGTCGCGGATCCAGCGCGTCAGACCGTCTTCGTCGACTTTGCCAGCGGCTAGGTCTTGGATGATCACAAGTGCCTGCGCCTTGTCCGGCTCGAAGGCGATGCCATTCAGGCGTAGAAAAAGCACCATCGCCACGAATGCGACACGCTTATTACCGTCCACGAAGGCGTGGTTGCGCGCCAGACCGAAGGCGTAGGCGGCTGCACAAACCGGCAGATCGGCCTGCTCATATTGCCACTTGTTGACCGGCCGCCCGAGCGCTGACTCCAAGACCGATTGGTCTCGAATGCCAGCTGGTCCGCCAAAGCGGACCAATTGCATTTCGTGCGCGGTGATGACCTCGGCAAGCTCCAGCCAGCGCGGCTCGATCACTTCGCCAACGCCTGAAGGGTCTCGCGGTATTCGACCATAATGTCGTCGACAATCGCCATTGCCCGCTCAAATTCTGCATTGTCCCGGGTGACCTTGAACCCGTCAGGCGCCTCAGTGACCACGACCTCGTCTCCTTGCTGCAGCCCCAACCGGGCCAGCAATTCCTTCGGCAGGATCAACCCCGTTGAATTGCCGATTTTCTTAATCTCGAGTTTCATTCAGCGAACCTCCCAATTCGCGTTGTACGAAATGTATAACACAGCAGCGTGACGCTGTAAAACAAATGTTGTACTTAACGGCCAGAAAGCCGCCGCGCCTCGCCGCGTTAACCACGAGTACGCCGCCTAGCCCATCGCCTCCAGCTCGTCGATCATGCCTTCGAGCACGCGCAGGCCCTTGTTCCAGAACTCGGGATCGCGAGCGTCGAGCCCAAACGGCGCCAGCAGCTCGGAATGATGCTTCGAGCCTCCAGCCTTCAACAAATCGAAGTATTTGCCAACGAAGCCCGGATGGGCTTCGGCATAGAGCCCATAGAGCGAGTTCACCAGGCAATCGCCGAAGGCATACGCGTAGACGTAAAACGGCGAATGGATGAAATGCGGGATGTAAGCCCAGTACACTTCGTAGCCGGGCTTGAGTTCGACAGCAGGACCGAGACTCTCGGCCTGGATCTCCAGCCAGATCGCGGCGATCTTATCCGACGTCAGCTCGCCCTTGCGGCGCTCTTCGTGGATCCGCCGCTCAAACGTGTAGAACGCGATCTGGCGTACCACCGTGTTGATCATGTCCTCGACCTTGGAGGCGATCATCGCGCGCTTTTCTTTTTTGTCCTTGGTCTCGGCCAGCAGCGCCTTAAAGGTCAGCATCTCGCCGAACACAGACGCGGTTTCCGCCAGCGTCAGCGGCGTCGGCGCCAGCAGCGGGCCTTGATCGCGCGCCAGCATCTGGTGCACGCCGTGGCCAAGTTCGTGCGCCAGCGTCATCACATCACGCGGCTTGCCGAGATAATTCATCATCACATACGGATGCACCGACGGCACGGTGGACGCTGAAAATGCGCCCGGCGCTTTGCCGGGTTTGACGGCCGCGTCGATCCAATCCTTGTCGAAAAACTGTTTGGCGATGCCAGCCATCTCCGGCGCAAACCCGTTGTAGGCCCGCAGCACGATCTTTTCCGCTTCGCCCCACGCGATGACGCGCTCCGGCTTATCGGGCAGAGGCGCGTTGCGATCCCACGACGCCAGCTTCTTCTTGCCGAGCCACTTGGCTTTCATCGCATAGTAGCGATGCGACAGGCGCGGGTAGGCCGCCCGCACGCTCTCGGCCAGTGCGTCAACCACCGGCGCTTCCACGCGGTTGGCCAAGTGCCGGCTATCGGCGACATCTTTGAAGTTGCGCCAGCGATCGGAGATTTCCTTATCTTTCGCCAGCGTGTTGGTGATCAGCGTGAACAGCGGCAGGTTGGCCTTGAACGTCGCGCTCAACGCCTCAGCAGCGGCCTTGCGCTTTTTCTCGTCGGGATCCGACAGCAGGTTGAGCGTCGGCTCGAGGGACAGCGGCGCTTTCTCGCCCTTGACGTCGAACCGCAGCGCCGACATCGTTTCATTGAACAGCCGGGTCCAGGCTCCTCGCCCGGTTTGCGATTTTTCCGTAAACAGCGTCTCGAGCTTTTCGTCGAGCTGATGCGGCTTTTCCTTCAGCAGATCGTCGAACCACGGCTTGTAGCGCTTGAGGTCCTTGTGCTTCAGCGCGGACGCCAAATCCGCATCATCGAGTTGATTGAGTTCGAGTTCGAAAAAAATCAGATCGGTCCAAAGTTTGGTGATGGCTTCCGAGACGTCGGCGTTGAACTTGGCGCGCGCCGGATCTGATTGGTTTTGCGTGTAGTAGAGGCCCGAATACGATGCCAGTTTGCCGACCAGATCGGACAGCTTTTCGTAATCCTTGACGGCGACGGCGAGCTTGCCGCCGTCCTTGGCGATCGTGCCAAGCTTGCCCTGATAGACCGATTTAATGCGCGAGGCTTCTTTGGCGGCAGCCTTAAGATCGCGCTGCACTTCGGGCGCATCGGGCCCCTTGTAAAGATCGCTCAAATCCCAATCCGGCATCCGCCCAAGGTTGCCCTTTTTGGGCGCGGCTTTTGTGTTTCCACGCGCAGCGTGAACGATTGCGGCAGACGGTCGAGAGCGCATGAAGTCCTCATTTGAGAGCAAGCCAAACATCAAGCGCGACCGTTACCACAGCCCCGCGCGCGAATAAAATGACGGATGAGTTAGGCACGGCCGTCCGGGCCCGATGGAACCGCGGGCACTGCTTGGCGTTTTTCGCACACGACATAGCCCGCACAAATCGGAGTGACCCATGACAAGCTTGCGAGTGCCTGTTTTGACTGCTGGCCTCATCGTTGCCAGCATGACAGCCGCCATGGCCCAAAATCTCACGGTCACGGGCACTGTGACGGATACCTTCGGCCACCGCTTTGTCGTCGATGACGGCAGCAAGAAGTCGCTCGTCAACATCGGTCGCAAAGGCGGCGAAACTGTTGTCATCAAGACCGGTGATAAGCTGACGGTCGACGGCGTCATGACGGGCGGCGGCGAACTGCGCGCAGCCCGCGTCGCGGTCGGCTCTCAACCAGCCGTCGACTTGCCGGGGTCCAAATCCTGGTGGCAAAAACTGACCGGCGCAAAAGGCAATAACGGGAAGCCGTTTGGCCCGCTCGAAGCCAAGGCCGAAGTGACCAAGGCCGGGTACGAGACGGTCGGCGAACCCAAGGCCAAGAAAAAGCACTTCGAAGTGCTGGTCAAAAAGGACGGCCAGTTCTTCGAAGTCCACGCCCACCGCAATGGCGACGTCAAGAATATCCGCTCCGTCAATGCGACGGACCCAAAATGGGGGCCGATGGTCAAGTAACGGCCAGCCGTTCCGTCCCAACCATTCCCGGTGACAAAGATAAGCGTCCCATCCTTCAAACGATGGGGCGCTTGTTGGTGTGTGCGCGGCGTGCACCCGCCTCCAAATCCCCGCACTCTCGTTCCTTGGTAGCAGGCGCGCGCATTTTGATGCAGTTCTGTCGCGCGATGCTTTAGCGTGCAGTCCGACGGCCGATCCGTTGACGCCGGTCGGGGTTTGCATGACGGGTGGCGACGCGGTGGGCCGATCACAGGAGTAAAAACGATGCCTTGGGAGTTT
>JANMOL010000036.1:0-4903 GCA_031369245.1 Hyphomicrobium sp.
GCGGCCAATATGCTGAAGGTTTGGGAGCGCGGCAGTGCAGCCCTCTCCAAGCTCGCCGAACGGCCCGACGCAAAGGCTGGACCCTACTCACCGGCGAGCGAATTTTCAGCAGCGACCGATGCCCTGTCGGCACTTGGCCAAAAGTGGTTCTCCGACCCCGCGCGCCTGGCCGAGGCGCAATCGCTGTTTTTGAGTCAGTTCGGCGCGCTCTGGAACAACGTCATCCAGAGCATGATGGGACTGCCGGTTGCGCCGCTGATCGAGCCAAACGCCGGCGACAACCGCTTCAAAGACCCTGAATGGACGCACAATCCGTTTTTCAACTTCGTCAAGCAGGCTTACCTTCTTGCCTGCCGCTGGGCCGAAGACCAGATCAAGGCGATACCGGACCTTGACGCCCAAGAACGCCATCGCGCGGAGTTCTATTTGCGGCAGATGACGAGCGCGTATTCACCAGCAAATTTCCTGGCGACCAATCCTGAAGTGTTGCGCGAGACGCTGCGCACCAACGGGCAAAATCTGGTCAATGGCGTCACGCTGCTGGCCGAAGACATGGGCCGCTCCAACGACCTGATGAAAATCAGCCAGACCGATACGACGGCCTTTGAGATCGGCCGCAATCTTGCGACGACACCCGGCAAGGTCATCTTCCAAAACGATTTGCTGCAACTGCTGCAATTTTCGCCGTCAACCGACAAGGTTCGCGAACGCCCGATCCTGATGGTGCCGCCGTGGATCAACAAATACTACATTCTCGATTTGACGGCTCAGAAGAGCTTCATCAAATATGTCGTCGATCAGGGCTTTACCGTGTTCGTCGTCTCGTGGGTCAACCCGGACGAGCGGCTCGCGGACAAGACCTTTGAAGACTACATCCTCGAAGGCGTGCTGGCGGCCGCCGAAGCCGTCCGCCAGGAAACCCAAATAGAGCAGATCAACGTGCTCGGGTATTGCGTTGGCGGCACCGCGCTGTCAACCGGCCTCGCTTATCTCGCCAAGCGCGGAGAAGAGCCGTTCAAGACCTGCACGCTGCTGACCACCCAGGTTGATTTCACGCTCGGCGGTGATCTTTTATTGTTCACCGACGATACGCAGCTCGAAAGCCTCGATGCCTTGATGACGGAACGCGGGTACCTTGATGGTTCGCGCATGGCCAACGTCTTCAACATGATGCGGCCGCGCGATATGATTTGGCCCTACATCATCAACAACTACATGCTCGGCAAAAAGCCGTTTCCATTCGATTTGCTGTTCTGGAATCAGGACTCAACGCGGATGGCGGCGGCCAATCATAAGTTTTATCTGCGCGAATTCTACAATGAGAACCGGCTCGCCAAAGGTGAAATGACGATTGCTGGAACCAAACTCGACTTGGGATCGATCACGCTGCCGATCTTCGAAGTGGCGACGCGCGAAGATCACATTGCGCCGGCCGCCTCAGTCTACAAAGGCTCGCTGATGTTTGGCGGCCCGGTCGAATTTGTGCTGGCCGGCTCTGGCCACATCGCCGGCGTCGTCAACCCGCCCGACAAAGTCAAATATCAGTATTGGACCAATGGCGCGCGCCAGCCGGCACTCGCTGAGTGGGCCAAAACCGCCACTGAAAACCCAGGCTCGTGGTGGCCCTATTGGGTCGAATGGCTGTCAAAGCAGTCTGGTGGATGGACGATCCCGCGCGAGCCCGGCATGCGCCTCGGCGTGATTGAGGATGCACCTGGGTCCTACGTCAGAGCGCGCTAAGGTGCGATTCTACGCCAGCACGAATTCGCCTTCGAAATCCGTTGGCCACAACACGGTGAAATCCTCGCCGTCCAGCGCACGGTAAGCGACGGCGTTGATTTCAAGATCTTCTAACGCCGCATCTTCGATCAACGGCTCGATCTTTTCCCAAACTTTGGCGGGGTTTTTGGCAATCAAGATCAGATTGGTCACGCCGTCGCCCGGCTCATGGCCATCGACCTCGACCGCGTTCGAGCCATTCAGCGCCTCAATCAGCTGATCTTCGAGCGAGATGACTTTTTCGATCGTGTCAGGGTCGTCGCCCTGGAACTGCAAAACGAGTTGATGTGTCATGAGTGCCTCCCGCACGTGTTGAGAGCGGATCCCGGTTCGCACCAGGAAACCGCTCGTCCCTGCGACGTGCTAAAGCACGTCCAATGCCTGCTCAAGATCAGCAATGATATCCACCTCGTCTTCAATGCCGATCGACAAGCGGACGACATCTGGACCTGCCCCGGCTGCCAGCCGTTCGGCGTCCGTCAACTGACGATGGGTCGTTGAGGCCGGATGAATGACAAGGCTTCGCGTGTCGCCAATATTGGCCAGCAGACTGAACAGCCTCAACTGGGATACCAGCTTAACGCCCGCCTCATAGCCGCCCTTGAGCCCGAGCGTAAAGACCGCGCCAGCCCCTCGCGGACATATTTTTTGCTGCAATGCATACGACGCGTTGCCCGGCAGGCCGGCATAGTTGACCCAGCCAACCTTCGGATGGTTCTGTAGAAACCGCGCGACGCTCAAGGCATTATCAGATTGGCGTTGCATGCGCAGTGGCAGGGTTTCGCAGCCCGTTAGCAGCAGAAAGGCGTTGAATGGCGAGATCGCGGGCCCCAGATCGCGCAGGCCCATAACGCGGCAGGCGATGGCGAATGCGAAATTCCCGAACGCCTCCGCGAGCACCATACCGTTGTATGAGGCATTCGGTTCGACCAGCGTTTTGTAGCGGATGCGGCTTGCCCGCCAATCGAACGTCCCGCAATCAACGATGACGCCACCGATCGAGTTGCCATGCCCGCCAATGAATTTCGTCAGGCTGTGGACGATGATATCGGCACCAAAATCCTTTGGCCGGCAGAGGTAGGGCGACGCCAGCGTGTTATCGACGATCAATGGCACGCCGGCTTTCTTGGCGATGGCAGCGATCGCGGGCAGATCGACCACGATGCCGCCCGGGTTGGCGATGCTTTCGCAAAAGATGGCCCGGGTTTTCGCGGTGATCGCCCGTTCAAACGAAGCCGGGTCGCTTGAATCCGCCCACACTACATTCCAATCAAACTTCTTGAAGGCGTGATTGAATTGATTGACCGAGCCGCCGTACAGCTGGCGGGCCGCGATGAATTCATCGCCCGCTTCCAGCAGGGTGTGGAATGTCAGGAACTGCGCGGCATGGCCTGAAGCCAGCGCAAGGGCTGCCGTGCCGCCCTCAAGCGCTGCGATGCGGCCCTCAAGCACCGACTGTGTCGGGTTGGTGATGCGGGTATAAATATTGCCGAAGGCTTCGAGCCCGAACAGCGATGCGGCATGATCCGTATCGTTGAAGACGAACGAGGTCGTCTGATAAATCGGTGTCACGCGGGCCCCGGTGGCGGGGTCGGGGCTGGCACCGGCGTGCACCGCGAGCGTCGAAAACTTTTGATCTGTCGAAGTTGACATGAAGCGCTCCAAGGCCACCGCTGGAGCGCCTAGGAGAGCAAGCCGGCCCGGTCTGTCAACCGGCTCCAGCGCTCAGTTTGCGTGGCTCAGATCTTGGCGACCTGGCCAGCGATACCGCAATGCCAGCGCTCAATCTTCCAGTTGGGGTGCTCACCGGTCCATTTGGCCATTTCGAACTGCCCGTAGGACATGCACTGCTGCGCGGTGACGCTTTCGGCCTCGAAATTCAGGCGGACATCCTTGCAGCGGGACGGCTGGTCAATCATGCAGACCGCAACGACAAGCTCAATCATGGTGCACCCCAAGTTCGGTGTGAGGGCCACTCTCGCGAGTAACCTGATCAGCCCTGGGCGTGTCCTCTGGTCGGCTTTTTATTAATGCTAGTGTGATTCACAAGGTATGCAGAATTCGTTAACTGCACAAGAACTCAGCGCACACAGTTTATGATCAGTTATCCGGCAAACGCGCATATTCGCAACGCTGTGCTATTTTTGCCGTTATTTTTCTGGTGAATTGCCGATTGTTGCTTTGGATCAGCAATTTATCGCACCCAATGAAGACCGAAGATGGCTGCTTAACAGTCACAGGTAATTCTGTTTTGCCTCGAAGGGCCCAGTTCCGCCTTGTACGGGCCGCGCGTTTCACGTCACAAATGGTCCGGCGGGGAGCACTTTTTTAACGCCACCGAGGGTTCATGACGACACGCGAAGCATCTGCAGCGGAGACCCCAGTGGCGGCGCTGACCGGGGCTGCCCGCGGCGTATCGACTTTGAGCTGGCGCTGGCTGGTCAAGCGGTCGGTTCTGTGGCTCGCCGTGCTGGCGCTCGGCATTGCGGCAGCGTGCCTGCTGTATATGGCGGCCAGCAAGGCCGAAGCTGACGGTTTGGGCCGGTCCGCGGCGTCCGTTGCGATGACGGTTTGAGGCACACCCGCGTTCGCGACCGGTGACAGGCCTTAGTTTGGCTTGAACCGCGCGGCATCGTCTGCGTTGATCATATTGCCGCGCGCCCGCTTTTGCCGGCGCCTCAGGGATGACCATGCGCTCGCGATGATGCTGCCTCTCCTCGTTTCAACGGCCGTACCCCGGCGCGGCATAGACCTCGTTCTAGTCCTATTGGCAGCCCTCGGCTGTCTCAGCCCCGCCGCCCCGAGCTTGGCCGCCGCAAATCTCGCTGGCCCGGGCGCGCACCCGGCCAACGGTGCGCCAACAGCGATCAAGCGGCCGGTACCCGCGCCAGCCGCCGCCGCACAGCTGCCGCGGACCGCCGTGCGTGAGCAGGAGGCCCACCGCCAGCGGCAGGCGCTGATCGGCTCGGTCAAGAGCTGGGCGGTTCAGATGCAAGATCTCGATATCGCGGCCGCGAGCGCTGCCCCCGTCGATCTGCTGGTCATGGACGCGACCGCGGGCGCAGCGGGCGGACGCGGGCTCAATGCCGAACAAGTCAGCGCTCTCAAAGCGAAACCCGGCGGC
>JANMOL010000038.1:0-2646 GCA_031369245.1 Hyphomicrobium sp.
GGCAAGTCTTGGCCAAGGACCGTATAAGCCGCCGCCGATTAACCCTGGTCGTGAACCTTTTCCGCAGCGCACGCGACTTAACGCCCAAGAGTGCAGTGATCCCATGGAAGCCGTGTCGGACGACCGAGCGCTGATTAAAGCCATCGCCGGCGGGGACGCCAAAGCCCTGGAGCGCTTGTTTGCTCGCAACCAGACGCGCGTCTTTCGCTATCTCACGCGCGTTGTTCGCAATGAGGCTGTTGCGGAGGAACTCATGAACGAAGTTTTTCTCGCCGTCTGGCAAAGCGCGGCGCGCTACGAGGGCCGCTCGGAGCCCGCCACCTGGCTGATCTCGATCGCCCACAACAAGGCGGTCAGCTCGCTCCGCAAAAAGCGCGAAGTCTCGGGCTACGACGAAGAAGTTGCCGGGCAGATCGCCGATGACGCCGACACGCCGGACGTCACCAGCCAGAAACTCGACAAGGCGGCCGCCATGCGGGCGGCTATGCAGGGTCTTTCAACCGAACACCGCGAGATCCTCGATCTCGTCTACTACCAAGAGCAATCCGTCTCTGAGGTCGCTGAAATTTTGGCGATCCCCGAAGCGACCGTCAAAACCCGCATGTTCTATGCGCGCAAGAAGCTGTCGGACCTGCTGACCGCCCGCGGCGTCGATAGAGGATGGCCCTGACATGACCAGCGAAACCGAAATCCTGTCTGAAGCCGACGAAATCGCGGCCCTGCTGCCGTGGTACGTCTCAGGCAAAATCAGCCCGAGCGACAAGGCGCGCGTCGAGGCCTATGCCGCAGCCCATCCTGAAGTGCGCCGCCATATCGTGCTGGCGCGCGAAGAAGCCGATGCGGTATTCGCCGACAACCAGGCGATCAGCCCGCCGCGCGGCAGCCTCGATACGCTGCACGCCGCCATTGCCGCCGATCCGCGTGCGCGCCTGCATGCCGTCAAAGCCTCGTTGTTTGATCGCATCGGCGAATTCCTCGGCGGGCTCGCGCCACGCCAACTGGCCTATGCCGGTATCGCGGCCGCACTCGCGATCACCATTCAAGCCGCGTCTATCGGCTCGCTGATGTCGAACCGACCGAACGCCAATGGCTATGAAACGGCGTCGGGCCCGAGTGACGCTGCCGCCATCGGCAGCTTCGCGCTGGTCGCGTTTCAGCCGGCGGCACCCTCGGGAACGGTTGCGGCATTTCTGGCCGACAGCAAGATGACAATCGTCGACGGTCCGAAAGTTGGCGGCGTTTACCGCGTTCGGCTGAGTGACAAGGTCCTCGCCGCCGCCGACACGGAAGCGGCCCTTGCCAAATTAAAGGCGCGCGCCGATCTGGTTGCGTTTGCCGCGGCCGCTCCCCCAACACCGTGAGGCAAAACATGTTGCGCTCCTTCAAACGCACGGCTCCGCTGCTGACGATGGGCGCACTCGCTGCGGCGATGTCCAGTGCAGCGGTCGCGCAAACCGCTGGAACCCGCAGCCCTGTCACCGGGCCAACGCCGCTGTCACAAAACCCGGCGGCACAAACCCCGCCGCTTGGCAGACCGAAGCTGCCGGGCGGCGATGTCACGCTGCCCAATCCCGATACTCCCAACGGCCAATCCCAAGATCCAGCGCGGCCCGGTGGCAGCAATGGCAGCGCCGATGGACTACCCGATGCGGTGACCGTGCTCGATATCTTGCGGCAGCTGCCGCACTACCCAAGACCCGGCGGATCCGACAACACCGGCGGCTCATTTCCAGGCCCTGAGGTTAGCGCGCCCAAGCCCAAAGGCAGCAAGCCGCCGGTTGCGGCCATGCCGCCGCCAACGCGCGTGGTCACGATCAACCCCGGGCAGCCGTTCGCGCCACGTCCATCGCCACGCGCCACCGGCACGCCACCGGTCATTATCGGCGCGATTGTGCCCGAAGTGCGCGACCGTGAAGTGCTCGTGACGCTGGCTGCTGGAGCAACCGCTGCAACCGTCAACGAGTTGAGCCAAGCCCTCGGGCTCGACGGGGAAACGCTCTACACCTCGAACCTGCTCGGTACACGCGTCGTGCGGTTCCGCATTCCCGATACACGCAGCCTTGGCGAGGTCGTGCAGCAGCTGGCCAGCGATGCGCGGGTCGCGCTCGCGCAGCCGAACTATGTGTTCACGGCCAGCCAAGGCGCGGCCAAGCCAGTGCCCTTGCCAGTGCCGCTGCCGTTGCCGGTGCCGCAATACGCCCCGCAAAAGCTCCATCTCGACGAGGCGCATAAGCTCGCGCAGGGCAAGCGCATCAAAATCGCGGTGATCGACACCGCCATTGATACAGCGCATCCAGCTTTTGGCGGGGCGGCCATCGCAACCTTCGATGCGCTGGGCGAAACGACGCCCGTTGCCGAGCTGCACGGCACATCGATCGCTGGCATTCTAGGCGCGCGCGCGCAGTTGATCGGGGTCGCGCCGGAAGCGTCCGTGCTGGGCGCACGGGCCTTTGCCGCCAACGCCAAGGGCCTGGCGCAATCCCACTCGCTGGCTATTCTCAAAGCGCTCGATTGGTCGGTGATGAATGGCGCGCGCGTCATCAACATGAGTTTTGCCGGTCCCGAAGATCCGTTGCTCGGCCGGGCCATCGCGGCCGCGATCGTGCAGGGCGCGGTGATTGTTTCAGCAGCAGGTAACGGCGGCCC
>JANMOL010000072.1:0-3366 GCA_031369245.1 Hyphomicrobium sp.
GGCGGGCTGATCAGTGCAACCCTGCTCGATGCCATCCTGACACCGGTTCTTTTTTTGATACTTGGCGAGCGTCCGCTTCAGCGCCTTGTCGAGAGCCGAACGCCGGTCGCGGACACGCGCATTGTCGAAGCGTTTTGATCACCTGAAAGGAAAACACCATGTCCGGGTTCTTCGCTCGTATCGCGCTTTTCTCAGCCGTCAGCCTTGTGGCGATTTCGATTGCGCAAGCTCATGAAACCACAAAGGGGCCAAACGGCGGGCCGGTTGTCGAGGTTGCGGGTCATCACATTGAATTCGTGCAGTCCCCGATCGACATCACGCTCTACCTGACTGGGAGTGCTGACGCGCCGATCGCGTCGGCAGGTGCCAAGTTCAAGGCCATCGTGCAGGACAACGGAAAGACGGCGCAGCTAGAGCTTGGGCCGGTCGACCCGAACAAACTCGTCGCTAAGCTCTCTGCCCCATTGAGCTCTGGCGCTAAGGTCGTCGTCACCGGCACGCTCGCCGATGGCCACAGCTTGCAGGCCCGATTTGTTGCGCCTTAGACTTGATCAACCTCCGCCACAGTGATTGGCGGGAATGTGAGGCAAGCGTTCCGCCTTGTGGCTCGCTGCTGCGGACGGACTGGTGAAGCAAAATCAGCGCCTCGTGCTTGATGCCATACGCCGATGGCGATCCATACTTTTGGACCGCCACCGGCGCGTATCTTCACTACTGAGTGTCGACTACGAGAACAGAATGAAGTCGCTCTGCGTGATCGAGGAGGTATTTGCAACGCCACCGAGTTTGATCGTCTGATTAACATCGCCATCGATCGTGACGAGCACGTCTGCTCCGACGTCTGTCAGTGTCACGTGGCTTGCAAACGTCGCAGCGGTGATACCGAAGGCGGAAATATCCAGCACGTCTTGACCACCGGCCACATCGGCATCAAACAGGTTGACACTGTCGTTGCCAAAGCCGGCTTGCAGAACAATCCGATCGTTCCCCATGGCCGTGCCAAAAAGATCATTGCCAGTCCCGCCATCCATACGGTCATCACCGGCGTTTCCGTATAGGCTATCATTGCCAGCACCGCCAAACAAAACGTCGTTATGGTCGCCGCCATCGAGATAGTCGTTGCCGTCGCCGCCATCGAGGTTGTCGGCGCCAGTTCCGCCGCTGAGACTGTCGTCGCCAGCAAGCCCCTTCAAGACATTGCCGTAGCCATCACCAGTGAGGACGTTGTTGCCTTGGCTGCCAATGACGCCTTCAATGCTAGACAACTTATCCGAACCGATTTGCCCGCTCACAGCCAAACCAGTATTCAGGTTGACGTTGGCATTCGCCGATGTTGCCGACATATCGTAGTAGTCGTAGCCGTCTCCACCATTGTATGTGTCATTGCCATCTGTCCCGCCTGCGACGAGTGTTGCTAGGAACGTGTCGTTGCCGGCAAGACCGTTGACGGTGTCGTTGCCGTTGCCGGCATTGATCGTGTTGTTGGCGACCGTGCCTGTGATCATCTCGTGCAGCACATCCAGTGTGCGCGCACCGATGACGGTATCGACACCACCGTTTGACGTGAACACGATGCGATGCGCTGATGAAAGCGCCGACACGTCTACGGTATCATTAGCCGTCGAGCCATTGACCGTGATGGTGTTGAAGTTCAGGCTTGTGGTGTTGAAGTCACCGATGATTTGCACGGTGTCAGGGCCAGCAGGAACCACTGTGATGCCGCCACCCGGGTTGTTACCAGGCACGCTGACGCCGCTGCCGTTGATCGTGATTTCTTCGATGTTGTCGAGTTCTGCGATGACGTTAGTTGTTGCACCGACCGTTCGCGTCACAACGATCTCCGTGTTAATGCCAAAGCCGGTGATGCCAGCCAAGGTGGCGGCTGCCGCCGTGTAGATGCGGAAGGTTTCAGCCGCATTTGAACCGTTCAATATGAACCGGTCGCCGATCGCCGTATTTGTTCCGCCATCGATGATGTCCCGGCCACTGTTCAGCGCACCGTTGTTCGGTGTTACGTTGTAGGTAATTGTGTCGTCGCCCGAACCGCCAACGACGAGGTCGCTGCCGTTGCCGCCATTGAGGGTGTCATCACCAGCAAACCCGAAGACTGCATCCAATCCGCCGCCGCCATTGATGGTATTTGCATTACCATTGCCGGTGTTGACGGCGTAGGTGACGCCGTTGAAGCGCAGTTGCTCAAAGTTCAGAAGTGTGTCGATGCCTTCGTTGCCAACACTGTCCGTGACAATAATATTATTTGCGGCGTTGTTTCCAAAGCTGAAGTTGCCAATCGCACCGGTGAAGACGGCAGTGTCACCAGCGCCACCGTTAGCGCCGCCATCCAGACGGTCATCTCCTGCGCCACCGGTCGCTGTATCATTACCGCCATTCAGGTTGGCGATGTCGTCGCCAGCTGTTCCGACAAACGTGTCAGCGTTATTACCGATGCCATTGAAGAAGTCGCCGACGACGCGCGTGGTCGAAGCGGAGGTCACACTTTCAATGTTACCAAGACCGTCCGTGAAGCTCACGACCGCGCGCAGGAACTGATTGACGCTTAACTGTGCGGGCGTGAACGTGACGTTGGTCGCCCCTGCGATGTTGACGAAGGAACCTGCCAGTCCCGTAGGGCTCGACTGCCATTGGAACGTGAACGAGCCTGGAACGATGCCGTTTGGGTCAACAATGGCCGCGGTATTGACGGCCAAAGGCTGGGTTTCAGTCGGTGTGTTGTCGGTCAAAACCGCAGCACCCGTCGGCGGCCGATTGACGATCAAGAGATCGCCGTCGCTAAACCGCGCGAACTCAACATTGCGCAGAGTATCGATACCGTCGTCCGTCAGGCCCGCCGTGACTGTGGTGTGCGCGACTGTGACGACATCCCCGCTCCGCGTGATGGTATAGTTCGCCCGCACGTCACCGAACACCGCTACGTCGTTGTTCAAGTCTGCAGGGTTGCTACCGTTAGTCGCGTCATCATAGAGAATTTCGCGTACGGCCTGAAGCTGACCTGGATTGACAATGCCCGTGCGCATCAAGTCGGACAACGACTTCGTCAAGTTGGTTTCTTGACCGTTGATCACCTGGCGCCAAGAGGACGGCAAGCCGCTACCGACCCAGTTGATTTGAGACGTCAATAAGTCGAACGTTGCGATCTCCGCGCCGGTCGGGCCTGTGGCGTCCTTGCTTGCGCGCACCGAAATCCGCACGTTCAGCCAAGCATCGCCGTCGATGATGTCGTCGCCAAGGTTACCTCGAATGGTGTCATTTCCGCCGCCGCCGAGCAGGATTTCGCCGCCAGCATCGGCACGCGCTTGATCGAGGATAATTGCGTTCGGGTCGTTTGCGGGGTTCGCCGCTGCCACA
>JANMOL010000355.1:0-5131 GCA_031369245.1 Hyphomicrobium sp.
ACCCGACACGCAGGGTCGGCCCATGCCGCGCGCCACCACCGCCGCGTGGCTGGTCATACCGCCCCGCGCCGTCAGCACACCGGCGGCTGCATGCATGCCGTGGACATCTTCCGGGCTAGTCTCCGGGCGAACCAGAATGACGTCTTTGCCCTTGGCCTTGAGCGCTTCCGCCATCTCGGCGTGAAACACGATCTCGCCACACGCGGCGCCGGGCGAGGCTGGCAAGCCCTTGGCGATCAGATCATGCTCAGCGTCCGGATCGATCGCTGGATGAAGCAGCTGATCAAGGGCCATCGGCTCGACGCGCAGCACCGCCTCGTCGCGCGTAATGACACCCTCGGCCGCCATATCGACCGCGATTTTCAGCGCGGCCTCTGTGGTGCGCTTGCCAGACCACGTTTGCAGCAGCCACAGCCGTCCGAGCTGAACCGTGAATTCGACGTCCTGCATATCGCGATAGTGGCCTTCGAGCGTGTCGAAGATCTGCGTCAGCTCTCGGAAGGTCTCCGGCATCGTCGCTTCGAGCGAGATATCGGCATCATCGCCGATCGTGCGCCGCGTCAACGGCCTTGGCGTTCGGATGCCGGAGACGACATCTTCGCCCTGCGCGTTCGGCAGAAATTCGCCGAAGATCAGCTTTTCGCCCGTCGATGGATTGCGCGTGAAGGCAACGCCGGTCGCCGAGGTTTCACCGAGATTGCCAAACACCATGGCTTGCACGGTCACGGCCGTGCCCCAGTCATCTGGAATATTGTGCAGCCGCCGGTAGGTCGCCGCGCGCGGATTTTTCCACGAGCTGATGACCGAGGCAATCGCACGCCATAATTGTTCGCCGGTATCCTGCGGAAAGGGCGCACCGTGTTCACGCACGATCGCGGCCATGTAATCGGCGATGATCTCGCGCCAGGCGTCGGCATCGACATCTGTATCAGCCGCAAAACCGTTGAGGTTTTTGTAGTTTTCGAGGATGTCTTCGAACACGCCGTGATCGACGCCAAGCACCACATCGCCGTACATCTGAATAAAACGCCGATAGCTGTCGAACGCAAACCGCGCGTCGCCGGTCAGCGATGCCAGCGCTTCGACCGTGCGGTCGTTAAGGCCGAGATTGAGGATCGTATCCATCATGCCGGGCATCGAGGCCCGTGAGCCCGACCGGACAGAAACAAGCAGCGGCTTTTGCTCGTCGCCAAAGCGCGCGCCAATCGTCGCGCCGATCGCATCCAATGCCTGCGCAATCGCCGGACGCAAGGCATCCGGCAGCACGTCGCCGGCTGCGAAATAGGCCGCGCAGACCTCCGTGGTGATCGTGAAGCCTGGCGGAACCGGCAGCCCGAGCCGGGCCATTTCGGCGAGATTGGCACCCTTACCACCGAGCAGGGCGGACATCTCCGCGCTGCCCTCCGCAGAACCGGGCGCGAAGGCGTAGAGCCATTTCTTTTTGCCGTCTGCGGCTGGCTGTGCCATCAAACCTCCCGAGCACGTGCGGATCAGCGACTGCGACCACGCCGAGGTTCGTGCCATAGCAGCCTGGGCGAGCGATATAAAGAGCAATGGCCGGCCCGCCCCGATCACTCCATCAGCGCCTGGACCCGAAATTCCCATGAGCAAACTTCCTGCGGTTCTCGACGCCCTCGGCCACTCAAAAGACGCTGGCCTCAAGCGCTTGTTCGAGTTGCTGCGCATTCCCAGCGTCTCGACCGACCCAGCCAGCAAGCCGCACTGTCAGATGGCGGCTGAGTGGTGCGCATCGGCGCTTCGCGACATCGGCTTTGCAGATGCCAAGGTCGTGCAGACTGACGGCCACCCGATGGTCGTCGCGCATGATCGCATGACGCGTCCCGCCGGCATGCCCCACGTGCTTTTTTATGGCCATTATGATGTCCAGCCCGCCGACCCGCTTGATCTCTGGCAGACGCCGCCGTTCGAGCCGCGGCTGGCGCATGAACCTGGCAACGGGACCGTGATTATCGCGCGCGGCGCCGAGGACAACAAAGGCCAGCTGATGACCTTCTTCGAGGCGGCACGCGCCTGGAAGACGGTTGCCGGCGCGTTGCCGATCGCCGTCTCGGTGCTGATCGAAGGCGAAGAGGAATGCGGATCGCCGTCGCTACCAGCGTTTCTCGAGCGTCATGGCCGCGAGCTGATGGCCGACTTCGTGCTGGTCTGCGATACCGGGCAGTGGGACAAGGACACGCCCGCGATCACGACGATGCTGCGCGGCCTGGCAGGCGATGAACTCATCATCACCGGGCCGGATCGCAATCTGCATTCGGGCATTTACGGCGGTCCCGTCAGCAACCCCATTCGCGTGCTGGCCAAGATCATGGCCGCATTGCATGACGACCAGGGCCGCGTCGCCGTGCCGGGCTTTTACGATGGCGTCAAAGATCCAAGCGCCGAGCAACTGGCCCAGTGGCAAACGCTCGGCCTCAGAGCCGAGGCGTTCCTCGGGGCCGTGGGCTTGAAAACACCTGCTGGCGAGCACGGCCGCTCCATGATCGAACAACTGTGGTCGCGCCCGACACTTGAATACAACGGCATCACCGGCGGCTATCAGGGCGCCGGGTCCAAGACCGTCATTCCATCCAAAGCCTCGGTCAAGATCACCTGCCGGCTGGTGCCGGGGCAAGACCCGGATCACGCGATGGCGTCCATCCGCGCCTATGTCGCGAGCATCCTGCCGCCTGACTGCAGCGCGTCGTGGCTTGGCAGCCGCGGCTCGGGCGCGATCATGTTCGATACCGCCGCGCCGGCCATGCGGGCTGCCGCTGCCGCACTCGAGGACGAGTGGGGACGGCCAACCGTGCTGATGGGCTGCGGTGCCTCGATCCCGATCGTGTCGTCGTTCAAATCTGCGCTTGGGATGGATAGCCTGCTGATCGGCTTTGGCTTGGACGATGACCGCATCCATTCGCCCAACGAAAAATACAATCTCACGAGTTTTGAGAAAGGCGCGCGCAGCTGGGCCAGAATTCTGGAAGCGTTCGCAACCGCTGATTTGGACCAAAGACCGTGAAAGAGCGGCGCGCCCGAAAGGCCTTGCAGCGCCGCAATCACCAACTAAGCTCGATCATCCGTAGGGTTCATTTCGACAAGGACGCAAGACACTGATGCAGCGCGCAAGACTTAAGTTTGCTGGCCTCGCACTTGTTGCCCTGGCGGTCGTCTCGTCGCTGGCGTATGCGCAGCAACGCGCTCCATGGCCGAGCGAGCGCTTCAATCCGCAAGCCCAGCGCAACGTCGCTGGCGAGTTTGACTACTACGCGCTCGTGCTGTCTTGGAGCCCGACATACTGCTCAAGCCCTGCCGCGAGCGGGCGCGACGATAGCCAGTGCAACCGCGGCGACGGGCGGCGGTTCTCGTTTATTCTGCATGGCCTCTGGCCACAGTATGAGAAAGGCTATCCGAACTCGTGCCGCACCGCGCGCCGTCCCTACGTGCCGCAGCCGCTGATCGACAAGATGCTCGACATCATGCCGAGTTCCGGCCTCATCGTTCATGAGTACCGCAAACATGGCACGTGCTCGGGTCTCGACCCTGACGCTTACTTCTCCACAGCCCGCCGGCTGTTTGAAAGCGTGCGCGTGCCCGAGCTGTTCAAAAACCCGTTCGAAGCGCAATTCCTTTCGCCGGGCGATGTCGCGCGCGCATTCATACGGGCCAACCCATCACTCAAAGCTGAATCAATCGCTATTGCGTGCGGCGGAGCGGGCAACCGCTTGCGCGAAGTTCGTTTCTGCTTTTCGAAGGACGGCAACCAGCGGGCCTGCGGCGAGAATGAAAACCAGCGCCGGATGTGCTCAGCCGACAGGATGTATGTGCCGCCCGTGCGCTCAACCGCACGCGACGATGGCACAGCATCGCGGCCCAGTTCGCCGCGAGGTTTGGGGCAAAGTCCGCTGCCCGGCCCCCGCCTGATCGAAAACCCGAACGACATCTAAATCCGGCGCATCACGGCTGAGTGCCAACGGCGGCTGTGGACAACATGGCCGCCCGCACCGGCGCTGCCTTCGTGCTGCCTTGCGGCCTTGGGCCTGCATTCGCAAGATCTTGATGAGTGATTCTATCGGGATCGGTGATGAACGCCTTCGACGCCGGATCGGCTTGGCTGTCCGAATTTCGCCTGGCGACGCCCGGTGAGACCGGCCGCGTGCAGCCTGCCACGCATGCCAGCGTCGCCTCCAGCGCGGCCTTCGCGCCAGACCGGGTCCCGTGGGGACTGCTCGAGACGCAACAGGCACACAGCCAACGGCGCCGCTGGCCGTGGGTCCGACCCGAAACGGCGCATGCCGGCCGGCATTCCATCCCGAGCCAGCGTGTGCGCGCATTTCTCGCGACCTTCGATCACCGCGCGGCGCTGTGGGGCTCGTTGGGTTTTATTGCCGGCATGGTGGTCTGGCATTTCGTTGGCTTCTGGTGGTTCGTCGCCGGTGTCGTACTCAATAGCGGCCCCGGCCCAGAGATTTCCCGAGAGACTTCTCGAGAGATCGCCCGAGAGATTGCTCGAGAGACTTCCCGAGAGACCACGCACATTGCAGCGGCACCGACGGCGCGTGCTGAAGCGGATCAGGCCTCGCGCGCACCCACGGCCACCATGACAACCGGGTCGATCGCGACGTTCCATGCCGCAGCTGAGTATTGCGTCGCGCTGGTCATCGACCGGGCGGCGGGCCAAACCGTGCCTGCGCCCTGCACTGCGGATACTGGCCCGATGCGTGACGCGGGACGGCGGCGGCGGGGCGACCGCGCGCCGCCAGCAGCGGCGGCGGATCTGCCGCTGCAGCACGACCCGATGGCAAGCGCGGCCATCACGGAAAAGGATTTCAACCTCGATCTCAGCCCGCGGCCCTGACGCTTGCTGCATCGGCACTGTCTCGTCGCGCGGCGTGTGTGGCCTCGCAGAGTGTGTGGCCGCGCGGTCGGCGCACAAAAAAACCGGGGCGCGTTAGCCCCGGTTTCCAAATCTCGTTGCGTTGAGGCCAGCCCGCCGTTTTACGGCAGGGCGATCTTGACGCCCGCCACGAAGCGGTCATCGGACGACGTCGTATTGGGGATGTTCACATCGATGTTGCTGCCGTAGTAGCGTAGATCGATGGTGATTTTCTCGACCGCCAGCGCCAAACCGGCG
>JANMOL010000152.1:0-5567 GCA_031369245.1 Hyphomicrobium sp.
TTGCGGAGTTCCTTTAAGCGAGGGTGGAGAGATCCTATCGCAGGCCATCAGCCAAGCCAATGCAGGCTTGTGAAGAGTTGCGATGATCTACAACAGTGAGAAAGTGGCAGCTGCGTGAACACTATTCGTGGAGAACCAGCGTCTTGGCGCGCATGTCGACGCGCGAGAGGCGGCCGAGAAATGACATGCCGAGCAGCGTCTTGTGAAGTTTTCCAGGTTGCGAAACAGCGCCTTCGATGTTGCGAACGGTAATGCCGCCGATGCTGATCGACCCGATGTGGATGGGAGCAATTTTGGCGGTGCCGTTGGCGGTTGAAACGGAATGCGTGAAGTCGGCGCTGCGCAGAAAAATACCGGCTCGTTCGGCGTCTTCATAGGTGAGTGCAACCAATGATGCGCCGGTGTCGACCATGACATCGATGCTGCGGCCGTTGACGTCGGCGGAGGTTTCAAAGTGCCCGTAGTCACCGGCGCGAAGGGTGACGCCGCCGTCGTTTTCAGCTGCGCCGCTGGCGTCAGCGGCATTGCTGGCAGTAGAACTGTCGAGTGCTGCGGTTTGTTCCTGGTCATCGGATGCTGGCGCATGGGGTGCCGAAAATTGGCTGACCAGCCGCCGGACGTCGTCGCTGTGTTTCAAGCCATAGGCCCCGCCTGCGGCCGCTGCAATCGCGACAGCAACTGCGGAAAAGAGACTGACCGTACCCGATGACACTGACATCGCGAGACCCTTGAAGGCCTGCGGGCGTACCGGCGCCGGCCTGCTCCTACTGCCGGAGCGTAACGAAGTCTCCGGTCACCTCATAAGACGTCAAACGTCTTAAGAAATTCATACCAAGCAAGCTTTCGTTAAGACTTCCGGGCTTGGCCACCAG
Source organism: Hyphomicrobium sp. (assembly GCA_031369245.1). GTDB lineage: Bacteria > Pseudomonadota > Alphaproteobacteria > Rhizobiales > Hyphomicrobiaceae > Hyphomicrobium_B. The sequence continues at coordinate 873 of JANMOL010000152.1, forward strand.
GGCTTCGATATTGTCGATTTTCAAGGTTCCGATTTCAATCGATCGCAATTGCACGGTGGCGGCGTAGCCCGTGCCGTTGGCCGTTTCGATCGGCGTGTTGAAGGTCAGCGCCTTGATGTCAAATCCGGCTTTTTCTGCGTCCGACGCGCGCAACATAACGGTTGCGGCCCCGCTATCGATCACGCAATCCATGGCGTTACCGTTGATCTCGCTGCGGGCGACGAACCGGCCGTCGCTGGCCTTTCGAATGCGGACCGAGACCGGGCCTGAACCAGACGCAGCAGTTTGGTCGGTGTCGGCCTGCTGGCCAAACGGTATCAGGGCTTGCAACGCTGGAAGCCGGCTCGCGGCGTAACCGGCAGCGGCGATAACGATGACGGCAGCTGCCATCTGGCCGAGCCTTAAGCCGCGAACGCCGGAACTCAGACGGCCGCCAAAAGTCGCCGCATACAACACGAAGAGTGTGATGACGACAGCTGCGGCGATAGGCAGGTTCGAGATTTGATCAAAGCCGCCAGCGTGATTTTGAACCACAGCGAACAGCCCGGCCAGCATGGCGAAAAGCAGTGCCAGCCACCCGAGCATCGGCATCGTCCTTTGCTAGCTCTTGATGAGCTTTTGGAGACGCTCGGGAAGTTCGGTCATGATCCGGCGGCGTTGGGCATTCGTGAAGGACGTCCAGCCGCCAATTTCGTGCCGCGAACGGCCGCATCCGCAGCACAGGCCGTTGCTCTCATCGATCACGCAGATCTTGACGCACGGCGTTTCCATTGCAGGCGTTTCGATTTCCGGCTGGGCGCGCCTTTGCGCGGGGGCGTTGGTCATGCGGTGTGAATAGTCGGGTTTTGAGCGTGACACAACAGGCCCCGTTCAGCCCGTATTGCCAGCCGTGCGATAGGGCGTGTCGGAGCCGTAGGGCGAGGCGGCTTTCATGCGCGGGCGGCGGGTCGAGCGCGGCAGACCCTCGGGATCGCGGTGACGTTCCTGGCCGAGGGGTTGCAACGGCGCGACGGCGTGCAAGACGCGCTTGCGCGGCAGCGTAACCGAGACTTCCGTGCCCTTACGCATTTCCGATTTGAGGTTGAACGAGCCGCCGTGAAGCTGAATGAGATTTTGCACGATTGGCAGGCCGAGACCCGTGCCGCCCTCGGCGTTTTCGTGTGCCAGTGAGCCCTGGCCAAAGGCCTGCAAAACGCGCGGGATCTCATCCTTGGGAATGCCTGGGCCGGTATCTTTGACAATCAGCACTTGTCCGCCGTCATCGGCTGGCCCGACGCTCAACGTCACGCGGCCGCCTTTCGGTGTAAATTTCAAGGCGTTCGACAAAAGGTTTAGGCAGATCTGGCGCATCGCGCGGGGATCGGCCCAGATTTGGGGCAGGTCGGGCGCATACTCTTCAGTGATCTGGATCGCTTTGGCGTCAGCCCGTATTTTGACCAGCCGCTGACAGTCCTCAGCGATGTCGGTCAGGTAGAAGGTTTCTTCGTGCAGATCGTAGCGCCCCGCTTCGATGCGCGACAGATCGAGAATTTCGTTGATAATGTGCAGCAGGTGGTTGCCGCTCGAATAGATGTGGCGCGCGTACTCGCGATATGTGTCGTTGCCGATGGCGCCGAGCAGTTCTTTTTCCATCACCTCTGAAAAGCCCATGATGGCGTTGAGCGGCGTTCGCAGTTCATGGCTCATCGTCGCGAGAAAGCGCGACTTGGCTTTGTTGGCGGCTTCTGCGCGGCGGCGGGCTTCATCGGAAATCGCCGTTGCTTCTTCCAGTTCGGAGATCAGGCCATCTTTTTCGGCGCGGAATTCCACCATCGCCAGGGCTGTCGAATGCAAGCCACGGGCAAGATAGACGAAGAAGACATGGATGCCAGCGGCCATCGCGGCGAGGGCGAAATAGAATGGATCGCCGAGCGAAACCAGGCGGCCGGCAACCGCCACCGTCATGGGAATGGTGCCAGCATAGAACACCCTTGGGAGCGTTGACGCGAAGGTCATGCGGATGGCGAGCACGACCATCAGCGTCGCAAAGATGAAGACATGCGACGAGAAGGTCGCTTCTGGCGCAACGGAATAGCCCTTGGAGATTCCGATCAACGCAAACAGCGCCAGCGCAGTGCCGTTTCCAAGTTCGAGAATGACAAAGCGGCGCTGCCACTCGCCAACGTTGACTTCAGCGCGTGGCATGGCGAGCAGCTGCTTGCAGCGCCGCAGCATGTAGAGCTTCATCACCGAAACGATGAAGATCCACACCGTCGCTTCGATGATGGATGCCCAGAAGATCGACGCGATATAGAAAATCAGGCATAGCGCGTGCATCGCCAGCGGCGCACTGGTTTCGTTGCGCGCAAACATCGTCAGCAGTTCGTATTCGTATTCGGGCTTGTTGGTGGTGCCGTGGGTCAGGCGATCGCGATAGGCCTTCAAGCCGTCTTCGGGCTTTTTGGCGCGCGCAGGCCGCGGCGGGGCGCGGTCGCCAGATTCAGCAATGTCGGCGTTGTCGTCCATCCCGGCAGCCGTTATCCCAATAGTGATCGGGCGCGCCATGGCCAGGCGCACCCCCGAGCGGCCATCGTGGCGGCAATTCGCTAAATTAACGCTTAACGGACGTTGCAAAATTCTTGAGGGACCATGCAGGGCATTCCACGCGACATGCAGCGGCAACTTGTCAGATGGCTCGGTGCCATCGTCATTGCCGTGCTGGCGGCGGTGTTGGGGCCACAGTACGGCCCCTACAGGGGCGGCCCTTCAAACCAGAGCGGCCCGGCGCCCGATCAAACCTCTGGCGCAGGCCGCCCGATCGACGGCGACAGTCTCTATGTCGGCCGTGATGAAGTGCGGCTCAAGGGCATCGACGCGCCCGAGGGCAAGCAGAGCTGCAGCCGACAGGGCGTCGCCTGGGATTGCGGCAACGCCGCGCGCGATGAACTGCGGCGGTTGATCGGGCGTGATCTGGTGCGGTGCCGGGTCGAAAAACGCGACAAGCACGGCCGTCTGCTCGGCTACTGTTCAGCCGGCGGACGGGATCTGAACGCTGGTATGGTCGCGGCCGGCATGGCGGTGTCGTACGGCGGATTTCTACGCGAGCAAGGTGAAGCCAAGCTGCGCAAGCGCGGTCTGTGGGGCTCTCAGTTCGAACAGCCGCGCGACTGGCGGCATGAGCGCGGGATCGGGCTTTAGAGAGCCGAAATCTGATGGAGGCAGCGGTGCACATCATCGAGACCCGCAAAGCGCCCAATCCGCGGCGGGTGCGTATCTTTCTGGCCGAGAAGGGCTTGACGGTCCGTTTCGAGGAATTGGACCTGATGGCGCGCGCGCTTCAGACCCCTCAGTTCACAAAGCTCAATCCATGGCAGCGCGTGCCGCTGCTGATTCTAGATGATGGCCGCGTGCTGGCTGAAAGCGTCGCAATCTGCCGGTATTTCGAGGAACTGCACCCCGCGCCGCAGCTTTTTGGCGCTGGCGCTTTTGGCCGCGCCGAAACCGAAATGTGGAACCGCCGCGTTGAACTCGGCCTGTTCAACAGAGTGACTCAGGTTTTTCGTCATATGCATGAAAAAATGGCCCATCTTGAGGATCCTCAGATTGCGGCCTGGGGCGAGGCTAACAAGCCTATGGTTGGTAATGAACTGGCGCATCTCGACCGCCGTCTCGCGGACCACGCCTTCATCGCCGGGGATCGCTATTCGATCGCGGATATCACCGCGCTGGTCGCCATCGATTTCATGAAGCCCGCAAAGCTGATCGTGCCGCCGGAATTCGCGCATATTGGGCGATGGCTGCGCGACGTACGAGCCCGGCCGAGCGCTGTGGCGTGAGCCAGCCGGTCTGGGGCCGCGATGGTCTCTAGGCTGCGACCAGCTGGCTTTGCGTTGCAGCCGATGCGGACGACACGGGGACGGCATCGTTCCAGTGCTGCCGGTGCGCCTGAGCGTCCAGATCGTCGCGCAGGAAAGCAAGATCAAATCCGGCGCGCGCCAACGTCGCTAGGATTTTTTCGACGGGTTCGCGGCGCGCGGTCGCGGCAGCCCAAACGATGGCGGCGCGCTGGCCTGAAGCGCAGACCGCGAGGACCTGACCCGGTGCGGCCTGGAGCGCTACCGACATTTGAGCCAAGACGGCGTCGGTCAATAGGTCGTGCTTGGTTGCTGGGATATGGATGTAGCTGAGCCCGGCCGCACGCGCCGCGCCGAGTAGGTCAGCTGGCGCGGCAGCACTGCTGCCTTCAGCCTCGGTGCGTACATCGATGACGGTCAAAAATCCTTGCGCGGCAATGGCCTTCAGGCCGTCCACCGCCGGGGCAGCGGCCACCGCAAAGCAGTCTGTGAGTTGGCGAATTGCGATCATGGATTGAGCGATTGAGCCTTATGACACGATACAGCTAACATGCCTTTCCGGCCTGCTTCGTTCAAGGGGAAGTGAAGGAAAAAGAGAAAAAAATACCAATAACGCGATTGACTTTGACTTGAGAGAAAATGATCATCCCTATTATGCACAATATTAGAAAATGTGTCCTTTGGGAGGACGACCGCCATGCTGGATGAGATGGACGTCAAAATCCTGCGAATTTTACAGTCCGATTGTACCCGGCCGGTTGCCGACATCGGCAAGGAAGTTGGGCTTTCAACCACGCCGTGCTGGCGGCGCGTTCAGAAGCTTGAAGAGGCGGGCGTTATTCAGCGGCGCGTCGCGATCCTG
>JANMOL010000159.1:0-7215 GCA_031369245.1 Hyphomicrobium sp.
ACGAATGTCAAATGATGGCGTTCTAAGACGCGCCGGTCTTCATCATTGAGCTTCAGGGCATCACGGCGCTGGTAGAGGGTGTCGATGCGCTGAAACAACTGGGCGTCGAGCAAAATCCTGGTTTCGTGCGCGGCAAAGCGCGGGGACATGGCGCGGGCAATCTCTTGCAGCTCTGGCGTTGAATCGGTCGATTCAAGATTTGAGAACACCGCTCCGGCGCGCGACAGCAGACGGCCGCTTTTTTCCAGCGCGACGATGGTGTTGGCGAAAGTCGGGCGGGCGGTGTTATTGGCAATGCTGTCGATCTCGGCGCGATGGGCGCGAAATGCGGCTTCGAGCGCGGGCTTGAAATGGCGCGGTTCAATGCGGTCGAACGGCGGCAGGGCGAACGCGCCGGTCCAGCGGGCCATCAGAGGGTTCGATGCGGCGTTCGATTTGCCATTCCGGGCCGCGGCCGGCTTTGCAGTGCCATTCGACCGGGATGGGCGCGCGCGAGGCGGTACTTTGGTCATCGGAATCTCCCTTGGTCCGATGTACGTGAATTCGCGCCAATTGGGTTCACGATTTTCAGGCAACCCGTGCCTCAAAAAACGCCGAAGGGCCGGCTGGGGAACCGGCCCTTCGTGAGACTTTTAGGGTCAATGTCCGGATTGGCTGGGGAACCAACCCGGGACGGGGCAATCAGGGAGAGAGTTGCCCGATGGCCCGGCCCCTCGAAGGTGGCCCCGGGGGGCTGGGGGGCTGAGTATCCAGAGCCGGTTCTCGAAGCCGGGCCTCAGGCAACACTTAAGACGATCACATCGCAATACGGCGGATTGAGGTTGCCATCTGGTCGCGATTTTGTCGAAGCTTGGGTATTTGAGCGTGTGCATGGCCGCAATCTGATTGCCGGTTGAAGCACAGCCTCTTGCAATTCCTCTGTTTGAGCGCGATCCTATCGAGGAGTTTCATAGGAGGCGCGCATTGAGCGACTGTGAGCCGATAGTGTTTCGCCCGCGCAGTGCGGGCGCTTCGTCCCCTACCGCGCCTCCAGGCGCCGCTGGCGGCGTCCCGCAGATCAGCTTCAACCGCCAAGAGCTGACCGCCATCATGGAGCTGTACGGCCGCAAGGTCGCGTCTGGAGACTGGCGCGACTACGCGCTCGATCTGATGCGTGACAAAGCGGTTTTTTCAGTCTTCCGCCGCACCAGCGAATGTCCGCTTTATAGAATCGAAAAAGATCCGCGGCTGGCGCGTAAGCAGGGCGCCTATAGCGTCGTGGCAGCGGGCGGGCTGATATTGAAACGTGGACCCGACCTGCGCCGCGTGCTCGAAGTGCTTGATACGCGCTTTGAGGTGGTCTCGCGCTAGCCTGTCCAAGAGGCTCCAAAGCTACCTTAAACGCCAAAGGGCCCCGGTTGCCCGGAGCCCTTCATTGCATTCGTTCCTACAGCCGTGGCTGGCGGCGATTATTCGTTGTTCATGATGCCGAGAATGTTCAGCAAGTGCACGAACAGCGTGACGAAGCTGCCGTAGAGCATGAAGGCGCCGAAGATCGACGAGCGCTTCAAATACTGCTCACCACCCTGGCTGGCGCCCTCGATGTACATCGACTTGATGACCTGGGTTTCATAGGCCGTGGCGGCGGCAAACAGCAACACGACAACGCTCGAGATCACCAGGCTGACAACTTTGCTTGTGCCCGGATCAGTTATGAAGAAGAAGCTGACCAGCATCGCGATGATCAAACCGATCGACGCCATGCTCATGAAGCCGCCCCAACCGGTCATATCTTTCTTGGTTGTGTAGCCGATCACGCTGACAGCCGCGAACATGGCGGCGGCGATCATAAACGCCTGGCCGACCAGACCCGCCATGCCCTTCGACATGAAGACGTAGACCATCGGCGCGATCATCGCGCCCCACATCGCGCAGTACAGCCAATATGCGCCGTGGGCGAGCGCGGTGCTGCCCGAGTAGAACAGCTTATTGGCAAACATGCCGAGGCCAAGCACACCGAAGAACAAAATCCACTTCAGCGGGCCCGAGGCGACAGCCGCCAAGGCGGTTGGGTTGTTCATCAATAGCAACACGACGGCTGCCGTACCGGCGACGCCGAGTGCCATATAGTTGTAGGTGCCAAGCATAAACGAGCGCAGGCCCTGGTCGACGACACCGGCCGATGCGGGCCGGGAACCGACTGGTCTCGTGAAAACTTCAGCCATAGCGTTGAAAGTCCTCCAAAAGAGGGCGACTCAGACCGCCCCGATCACCTGACAGATATGATCTCAGGTTTGACCGGTTTCAAGGCCCTGAGGCAGTCGTTATTGGGCGTTAACACTGAAAATTATTCGGACCGCAGGTAGGGCACGGACGGCGCGCGCAGCACCGACCAGGAGCCTAAGCCCCCGAAAATGGCGATCAGCGTGCCAGCAACCGCCAGCGTCTGGACAACGGCGCTGCCCGAGAACACGAAATCGAGCTCCATCAAGCGTGTGACGGCAATCCAGGAAACAGCTGTTCCGAGCACAATCGCGACCAGCGCGGCGATCAGTGCCAGCAGCGCATATTCGAAGGCGTGGGCGGCCAGGATTTGACGGAATCGGGCGCCAATCGTCTTCAGGATGACCGCTTCCAGGGTGCGGCGGCGCTGAGCCGTTGCCAGCGCGCCAGCTAAAACGAGCGCGCCAGCCGCCAGCGTCACGCTGCCAGCCACCTGCACGGCGATCATGATTTTTGAGAAAACCTTGTTCACCTGGTCGATTGCGTCGCGCACGCGGATCGCGCTGACCGACGGATAGGTCTTGCCGAGGTCACGCACGAGTTCGACTTCGGCGCTGCGCCCGGTCGCCTTCGGCAATCGAATCGTGGCCAGAAAGTTATGCGGGGCGGATTGCAGCGCGTTGGGCGAAAAAACCATCACAAAGTTGATTGCCAGGCTCTCCCACTTGACGTCACGCAGGTTAGCAATGGTGGCTTCGAGATTGCGGCCCAGCACGTTGACCGTGACGCGATCACCAACCACGAGACCGAGTTTTTTGGCGAGTTCCGCTTCGAACGACACCAGCGGCGGGCCTGCATAACCGGCTGGCCACCAGTCGCCCTGCACCACCGTCGAGCCTTCTGGCACGGTGGCGGTGTAGCTCAACCCGCGATCGCCGTTGAGCACCCACTGGGCATCGGGCGGCGCTTTGATTTCCTCGACCGGCACGTCCTTGAGCTTGACGAGACGGCCGCGCAACATGGGGGCCTGGATCAGGGTTGCGCCGGGGACAAGCTCCAAGACGCGGGCCGCCAGGGCGTCATAGCTCTGCTTGGGCACATCCAGCAGGAAGTAGTCAGGCGATTGATCGGGCAGCCGGCCGCGCAATTCGGCGACGAGCGAAGCGTTCGCCAGCGCCACCGCGACGAGCAATGATAGCCCGGTGCCGAGCGACAGCACGACCGAGCGGGTCAGGCCATCGGGAGCGCCGATGTTTCGCACGGCCAGCGCTAACGAGGGCTGCGACGGCCTCGGCACCTTGCGCGCGATTTTGGTGACGAGCGTGCCCAGGGCGCTAAATACCGCGAGCATCAGCACCAGCCCAAGCGCGACGTAGAGCACGAGCGATTTTGGTTCAGAGGTCGCCAGCGCCAAACCGAGCAGCAGCACGATCAATGCGCCAACACAGAGCGTCACCGGCCAGCGCGGGCGGCCGCCGATCGGTTGCACGGAATCGCGAAACAGCACGCTGGCGCGCACGTGTTCGGCCCGGCCGAGCGGCCAGAGTGCAAAGATCAGCGCGACCAAAATGCCATACAGGCCGGCAATCCACAGACTGCGTGGCGCGACGGAAAAATCGGCGCGGATCGGCAGTGCGTCGCCATAGAATTGGTCAATCAATCCCGGAACCAGAACGCCAAGCGCCAGGCCAATCGCAATGCCGATTGCGCTCATGGCCAAGATCTGGATCAGAAAAATACCCATGACCTGCGCGCCGGTGGCACCAACGCTGCGCAGCGTCGCGATGACCTTGACGCGCCGGTCGACGAACGTCGAAACCGCATTGGCAATGCCCACGCCGCCGACCAGCAGCGATGCCAAGCCGATCAAAATCAAAAACTGCCGCAAGCGCTCCAGGGTGCGCGTGATCTGCGGCGAGGGGTCGTGCCGGTCGACCGAGTTATAGCCGGACTCCGGCAATTTCTTTTGCACGCCGCTGCGCACGGCCTTCAAGGCCTCGGGATCGCCCGGCGCGGTTTCGGGTTGCTTGACCGCATAGCGCCAGCGAATGAGCGTTCCGGGCTGGGCGAGGCCGGTTTTTTCCAGTGTGGCGAGCGAAACGAATACACGCGGGCCATAGGTCAGGCGATCGGCGACGGCATCGGGTTCTGATTTTAGGACGCCGCGGATTTGAACTTCGGCCTCACCAAGACGCAGGCGGTCGCCGGATTTGAGGCCCAGGCGTTCGAGCAACATGCCGTCGGCCACTACGCTGTCGCCGGCGATGGCGGTGGAAAACGCGCTGCCGTCTTCGAGCGTAATCGTGCCTGCCAATGGATACCGGTCATCGACGGCCTTCAATTCGGCCAGCGCCTGTTCTGAGCCATCGAGGCGGCGCGCCATCGTGCGCATGGTCGCGGCTTCGCTGACCTGACCGATGGCCGCGAATACGGCGCGGTCAGCATCCGTCGCGCGGGTGTGCATGCGCGCAAAAGTCATGTCGCCGCCGAGAATGCTTTCGCCCTGGCGCGCAAACCCGGCGCGCATGGCGTCGCCCAGCGCTCCGACGGCTGCGATGACCATCACGCCGAGCGCGAGGCAGGCGATGAAAACGTGAAAGCCCTTCAACCCGCCGCGCAATTCACGCAGGCCGATGCGCGCCAACGTGCGCCAGCCTGCAGGATGGGCGGCAACCTTGGGCGCTGCGAGTGCCGTGACGGTCATGGGGCGACCACGCGCATGGCGGGCTTGGTCAATTCGTCGGACGCGATGCGGCCATCGCTCATGCGGATGACACGGTTGGTCATGGCCGCGAGCCGCTCGTCGTGCGTCACGAGGATGAGTGTGGCATTGGCCTGCTCACGCAAGCCGAACAGAATATCGACAATCTGGCGGCCAGTTTTGCCGTCGAGATTGCCGGTCGGTTCGTCGGCCAAAATAATCTTTGGACGGCGGCTCAAGGCGCGCGCGATCGCGACCCGCTGCTGCTCGCCGCCCGACAGTTCGGCTGGGAAATGATCGATCCGGGCCGTCAGGCCGACATCGTCGAGCAGCTTTTTGGCGGTCGTCGAAGCCTCTGGCGCGCCGGCCAGTTCCAGCGGCAGCGCAACGTTTTCCAGCGCCGTCATTGTCGGCACCAGATGAAACGACTGAAATACGATGCCGATTTCAGCACCGCGAAGGACCGCGAGTTCATCTTCGCTGAGGCCGCCCAGTTCGCGGCTGCGGATCGCGATACGGCCCTTCGTCGCGCGTTCAAGACCGGCCATGACCATCAGCAGCGAGGTTTTTCCGGAGCCCGACGGCCCAACGATGGCGACGGATTGTCCGGCTGCGACCTCCAGTGAGACGCCGCGCAGAATGTTAACCGGGCCCGCACGGCTGGTGAGCGTGAGCTGCACATCGTCAAGTCTGATCATCGTCTCGGCCACAGTTTCGCCGCTCCTTATTGCCGTTTTAGCTGCCACCGGGGCAGGCTCGTTGAGGGACTTGTTCGGCCGCCCGGCAGTCTCTACGTGTCGAGCTTGCTTGTGGTTGACGGGTGAGGCGGAACAATGAAGGTCAGTCTGCTGGATCGCATCCGAAAGCTCGGTACGGCCACGGGTTGCGCAGCCCTGCTTTTTTCAACGGTTTCATCTGTGACCTTTGCTGGCGACGGCCAAAATCCGATCAGGATCGTCGCCTTTGGCGATAGCTTGACGGCTGGCTATCTGCTGCGCCCGAACGAAGCCTTCCCGGCGCAATTGCAGATGGCCCTTCAAGCCAAAGGACACAAGGTCGAAATCGTCAATGCTGGGGTCTCGGGCGATACAACGGCGGGCGGGGCCGACCGGCTTGAGTGGACGCTGCAAAACGGCGCCGATGCCGTCATCCTCGAACTTGGCGCCAACGATGCCCTGCGCGGCCTTGAGCCCAAAGAGGCGCGTGCCAATCTCGACCGCATGCTGACGGCGATCGCTGCCAAGGGCACGCCGGTGCTGCTGGCGGGGATGCGCGCTCCTGGCAACTGGGGCAGCGATTACGTCAAGACGTTCGACGCCATCTTTCCCGACTTGGCCGCAAAACATGGCGCGGCGCTGTATCCGTTTTTTCTGGACGGCGTCGCCCTCAACGCGCAGCTTGTGCAAGCCGATGGCTTGCATCCAACGGCTGCTGGCGTCGCCGAGATCGTCAAGCGCATCTTGCCCGACGCCGAAGCCCTCGTCGCACGCGCCCAAGCCCAGCAGTCAACGGCTAAAAACTAGCTTTATCCCTTCAGCAGGGGTCAAACGATGCCACGTCTGTTCTCGGCCATTGAATTGCCGGACGATATCCGCACCGAACTGCGCCGCCTGCAGTGTCAGATTGACGGCGCACGCTGGAGCGAGCCCGCTGACATGCATTTGACGTTGCGGTTTTTCGGCGAACCCGGCGGCCACATCGAGCGCGAACTGATCGCGAACCTAGCCGAGATCGAGCACGACGTTTTCCCGCTGCGTGTCCTTGGCGCCGGTGCCTTTGGCGGCAACGACCCGCACACGGTCTGGGCTGGCATCGAACCGTCGCCGCAACTCGATGCACTGGCACGCGCGCATGAAAAGGCCGCACGCAACGCCGGTCTTCCGCCCGAGAAACGGACCTATAAGCCGCACATCACGCTGGCCCGTTTGCGGCAGGCGCGGGTGGACGATGTTGCGCGGTTTCTTGCGCGCGCCAGTGGTTATCGCTCGGCACCATTCTACGTTGCGCGCACGGTTTTGATGTCGTCGAAGCCGGTCCTTGGCGGCGGGCCGTATGCAATCGAGGACATCTTTCCACTGCGCGGCAGCGGCTATGTTGGCTACGACGCCGACGCGAATTGGTAGACGCGGCGTTGGCCGCGGGCTTTCTCTATCGCCGCTGCCGCGGGCTTTCTCTATCGCCGCTGCCGCGGCACTGCATAAGCGCCGCGTGAGACAACATAATATGTGCCGCCACCTGCTGGCCGATACCGCACGCGTTGGACAAACGGCCGGGCATTGCGGACCGCGCGGCGCAGTCCCGCCGTCCTCGGG
>JANMOL010000206.1:0-8403 GCA_031369245.1 Hyphomicrobium sp.
AGCGGGCGGAGCGGATGCTGAAGACGGGCGGACTTGTTGCTAAGGGAATCGCGGGCACAAGCTGGCGGGGACTGTTCTGTACCTTCACGTCGGCGATCATCGCGCTCGGTGCTATGGCCGTGCCAGCCAGCGCCCAGGGATTACCGCTCATTCGCGACAGCGAAATCGAAGCCCTGTTGAGCGACTACGCTCGGCCTATTTTCCGGGCTGCTGGGCTTGGTAGCGGCCGCGTGACGGTCCGCATTGTTCGCAATGAAGCCTTCAACGCCTTTGTTCTCGATGGCAGCAACGTCTTTATGCACACCGGCACGCTGCTGCAAGCGGCGACGCCGAACGAAGTCATCGGTGTCATCTCGCACGAAGCCGGGCACATCGCCGGCGGGCATATGGCAGCTCTGCGCGCCCGCATCGCCAAAGATCAGACACGGGCCTTGCTGACGCAGATTATCGGTATTGGCGCGATCATCGCTGGCGGCGCCGCGGGCGGTGACGGGGGCCGCGATGCGATCTCCGGCGGGCAGGCGGTGCTGCAGGGCGGCAACGAAGTGATCGTGCGCGGATTGTTATCCGAGCGCCGATCGCAAGAGTCGGCGGCCGACCAGGCGGGATTGCAATATCTCAATGCAACGAAACAGTCCGGGCAGGGAATGCTTGAGACGTTCGAACGCTTCGCGCAGCAAGAATACGTCTCCGACCAATTCAAAGACCCGTTCGTGCGGAGCCATCCGGTGGCAACCGATCGTCTTGCCCGGCTGCGCGATCTCGTCGCGTCGAGCCCTTACGCGAGCCAGAAAGACGCCAGCCAGCTGCAACTGCGCCACGACCTAATGCGCGCCAAGCTGTCCGGCTATCTTGAGCGGCCAAGCGTCGTCTTCAACCGCTATCCGGCCAGCGATAAATCTCTGCCGGCGCGCTATGCCCGAGCGATTGCCCGGTTTTTCCAGGGCGGCAGCGGCGCGCTGGAAGCTGCAACCGCTGAGATTGATGCGTTGATCCGAGAGAATGCCAACAACGGCTATTTCTGGGAGATCAAGGGCGATCTGCTGATGCGCTCTGGTAAAATGGTGGACGCCATCCCGAATTTGCGCCAAGCCCTGAAGCTTGCGCCGGACAGCCCGCTGATCCGGGTCCAGCTCGCGACCGCTCTGCAAAGCGGCGCAAGCGATACGGCCAACACCGAATCCGTCGATCTTTTGCGCAAATCGCTCGTCGAGGACCAGAATTCTCGAGCCTATCGGCTGCTCGCCAATGCTTACTATAAGCAAGGCAAGGGTCCAGAGGCCGATGCCATGACGGCACAGGCGTATTTTCTTGAAGGCGACTTGAAGCAGTCGCAGATATTTGCCAAACGCGCTCAAGTCAAACTGCGCCCGGGTTCGCCCGAGTGGATCAAAAACGACGACATCGTCAACTTTCGCCCGCAGACCTGACCGCCCGGTTTGCCTCATCCATAAAGAGAACCGAATGCCTGAAATTTCAAACGGCCGGACCTGCGCGTTAAGTGGCAAGCGGATCGCTGCCGGGATCGCCTCACTGGCAGCGGCTGGCATGATGATGTTTGGGACATCCGGGACGTGGCTAGTTACGGGATCGACACCGGCGCATGCGGAGACGGTGACGACACCAAGCGCCGGGGGCGGTGCTTTTACAGACGATCAGAAAAAAGCCATTGGAGATTTGATCAAAGAATTCTTGATCAAAAATCCGGAAGTGCTGGTCGAGGCGCAAACGGCGCTTGAAGCCAAGCTCGAGAAGGAACAGGCCGAAAAGCTCAAGACATTTATGTCCGAGAACGCCAAGGAGATCTACCGCAACCCCGACAGCCCGGTTGCAGGCGACCCTAATGGCGACATCACCGTCGTTGAATTCTTCGACTACAACTGCGGCTACTGCAAACGCGGCTTGCCGGAAGTTCAAAAGCTGATCCAGACTGACAAGAAAGTGCGCTTTGTGTTCAAAGAGTTGCCGATCCTCTCGAAGGGTTCCGAAGAGACCGCGCGGGCAGCACTTGCAGCAAAACGCCAAGGAAAATACTGGGAGTTCCACCAGGCCATGCTCACCGTGAAGGGGCAGTCCAATGAGGCGTCGTCTCTCAAGGCCGCTGAAGCCCTCGGTCTCGATATGACCAAGCTTAAAGCCGACATGGCGAGCGACAGCGTCAAGGCCGAGCTCGACGCGATGAAGGGCCTCGCCAAGAAAATGGGCATCAACGGCACGCCCCACTTCCTGGTTGGTGACAAGTCGATCCCTGGTGCGCCGGAAGATTTACACAATCAGCTGGAAGCTCTGGTTGCTGACTTCCGTAAATCCGGGTGCAGCACCTGCTAGAGACACAGTACCATCCACATTATCTATATTAATCATATCGTTAAGCGCCGGGGCCGCTGGCAGCATCTGCGTTCCGGCGCAGACTTTCCGTGCTTCCTGAAAGCTGTTAGACCGGGGCTTCGTTCTTTCATGCCGTGCGGTCTGCGCGGCCACCCTCGCGAGCATTGCCCCGGCGCATGTCTGATCTGATCTACGTTCTCAATGGACCGAACCTGAATATGCTCGGCCTGCGCGAGCCAGCGATTTATGGCCGCGACACCCTGGACGATATCGCGGGGTTAGCACGGGCGCGCGCTCAGGGCCTCGGGCTCGCGATTGACTTTCGTCAGTCGAACATCGAGGGCGAGTTGGTCAACTGGGTGCAAGAAGCGCGCAGCAAAGCCCGCGGCATTATCTTGAATGCCGGCGGTTATACGCATACCTCGGTGGCCCTGCTTGATGCCTTGCAGGCGGCCGAGCTGCCCGTCATTGAAGTGCATCTGTCCAACATTTTCCGCCGCGACCAGTTCCGGCAGCACTCCTACATTTCGCTCGCAGCGACCGGTGTTATTTGCGGTCTCGGCGCCAAAGGCTATGAGCTCGCGCTCGAGGCGATGGCCGACATACTTCGAAAACAACCGGCTAGCGCTTGACGCGACGCACCGCAACACACCTCATGGGCCAAGCGCAGCTCAAAGCTTCATATCGAACAGATAAAGGGACAGGCGACCGATGACCGCGAAAGATCAAGGGGCAAAGACGGCGAGCGCCGAGGGCCAAATGATCCGTGAGCTTGCGGAGCTTTTGAACGATACCGGACTGACAGAAATTGAGATCGAGAAAAGCGGCCTCAAGGTCAGGGTCGCGAAGACGGTGCACATGACTGCCGCGCCAGTTTCTTATGCAGGGCCGCCTTCGGCACCATCGGCCGCCGCGGCAGCAGGCGGAGAGGTCAAATCCAAGGCTACCGATCCAGCAAACCACCCCGGTGCGGTCAAGTCTCCGATGGTCGGTACAGCCTACCGCTCACCAGAGCCCGGCTCAGCGTCGTTCTGCGAAATCGGCAGCAAGGTTGCGCAAGGCGACACGCTGCTGATCATCGAAGCCATGAAAACCATGAACCAGATCCCAGCCCCGCGCTCGGGCACGGTCAAGGTCATTCTGTTCGAGAATGGCCAGCCGGTTGAATACGGCGAACCACTCATTGTCATCGAATAAGCGGCCCGAGCCAACGCCAACGCCTGGAGTGCCGCCTGATGTTCGATAAAATCCTGATTGCCAACCGGGGAGAGATAGCACTGCGCATTCAACGCGCGTGCAAAGAACTCGGGATTGCGACGGTCGCGGTGCATTCAACCGCCGATGCCGATGCCATGCACGTTCGCCTTGCCGATGAAAGCGTGTGTATCGGACCCCCGCCCGCGCGCGACAGCTACCTCAATATCCCAGCCCTCGTGACGGCGTGCGAGATCACCGGCGCCGATGCGGTTCATCCAGGCTATGGTTTCTTGTCCGAAAACGCCCGCTTTGCCGAAATTCTCGAAGAGCACAAGATCACCTTCATTGGCCCGACATCCGAGCACATCCGGATCATGGGCGATAAAATTGAAGCCAAGGAAACGGCGAAGAAACTCGGCATTCCCGTTGTGCCCGGGTCAGATGGTGCGATCACGACAGAGGCAGAAGCGCTGAAAGTCGCCAACGCGATGGGCTTTCCGGTTCTGATCAAAGCGGCTGCCGGCGGCGGCGGGCGCGGCATGAAAGTGGCTAAGAATGCTGGCGAAATCGGTGTGGCCCTTGCGACCGCGCGGGCTGAAGCCAAAGCCGCATTCAATGACGATGCGGTTTATATCGAGAAATATCTGCTCAAGCCGCGCCATATAGAAATTCAAGTCTTTGGCGACGGCAAAGGCAATGCCATTCATCTCGGCGAGCGCGATTGCTCGCTGCAGCGCCGCCACCAGAAGGTGCTCGAAGAATCGCCCTCGCCTGCGCTGAATGCGGCGCAACGCAAGAAAATCGGTGAGACGGTTGCGGCTGCCATGCGCAAGCTCAAGTATCGAGGCGCCGGCACCGTTGAATTTTTGTACGAAGATGGCGAGTTTTATTTCATCGAAATGAACACCCGCCTGCAAGTCGAGCATCCTGTCACCGAGATGGTCACCGGTCTTGATCTCGTGCTCGAGCAGATCCGGATTGCGTCGGGCGCACCGTTGAGCGTGACGCAAGATGAGGTGGTGTTGAGCGGCCACGCCATCGAGTGCCGCATCAATGCCGAGAACCCGAGAACGTTCAGGCCCTCGCCTGGCCAAATTACATACTGGCACCCGCCGGGCGGTCTTGGCGTCCGGGTCGATAGCGGCGTTTATCAGGGCTATCGTATTCCGCCGTACTACGACAGCCTCATCGGCAAGCTGATCGTGACGGGCAAGACGCGAAATGATTGCCTGATGCGCTTGAAGAGAGCACTGTCCGAATTCGTCATCGATGGCATTGAAACGACGATTCCGTTGTTCCAAGATCTGGTAACTCAGAAAGAGATTGTTGACGGCGCATACGATATTCACTGGCTCGAAAAATATCTTGGGATGAAATAGACACTTGCCTCTGCGCGACATGTTTCGCGCGCGTCCGAGAGTTCGATTGGCTCGAAGCAATATGGCGTCGCGCGACGACCCTATGATCGACATCACCCCGCAGGTGCTTCTCAAAGCCTACAGCTGCGGAATTTTTCCTATGGCTGAAAGCGCCGATGATCCAGCGCTATATTGGATCGAACCACAGCATCGCGGCATCCTGCCGCTTGAGCAGGCCCATTTCTCCCGCCGGCTTCTGCGCTCGGTGCGCACGACCCCATTGCAAGTCAAGATCGACACCGACTACGAAGCGGTCATCGATGGCTGCTCGGCGGCGCGCCCAGGGCGAACCTCCACGTGGATCAACAAGCGCATCCGTTCGCTGTATCGCGAGCTGTTTGAACTTGGCGCCTGCCACACAGTCGAAGTATGGGACGGTGATCAGCTCGTTGGCGGGCTTTATGGCGTCGCGCTCAAAGGCGCGTTCTTCGGCGAGAGCATGTTTTCGCGCCAGCGGGACGTTTCGAAGATTGCGCTCGTCCACCTTGTCGTCCGGCTGACCCACGGCGGCTTCAAACTTCTCGATACGCAATTTGTGACGGAGCATCTCCGGCAGTTCGGCACGATCGAACTGGAGCGCGATGCGTTCCAAACCGAACTCGACAAGGCTTTGCAAGTCCAAGGGCGTTTCGACGCTTTGCCGCGTGCGTTGTCTGGCGAGACGGCTGTCTCACTGTTCTTGGCCCCTCGCGCGACGCGATAGTTTTTGCTTTTATCGCTTAGGCTTTTTACTGCGCAGTTTCCAGCGGAACAGCCAGTCATTACTCCAGCTGACACTGTCATCGGAGCCGCTGACCATCCCGGTCTGCGCGATCAGGAGGTATTGCCTCCCTCAGTAGACTTAGCAATTTGGAGTTTTTATCATGACGTTTAAAGCCCTGTCTCTCGGCGCTTTTGCGGCTCTCGCCCTCACGATCGGCGGGGCGGCGGCAGCCAATGCTGGAGGCGGCCATCACCGTTTCCACAATTCCCATCGCTTCGATTTCCACCCGCACAGCCGGCTGGTGCTGATCAGTCCGCCGCATGGCTGCGGATACTACTATGAGCGTTGGCAGTATTCGGGCAGCTTCTATTGGAAAAAACGATACTTCGAATGCAAGGGCTGGTGGTAACGCGCCTATCTCGCTCGCGAAAGCGTCGTCCCCTGGGCTGAAGGGCCCGGGGGATTTGCCTGCCGGAGCCAAACGTTAACAGTGTTAAAGCAATCAAAGTCTGGCTTCCACGACCGATCAAATATCGAATTCAGTGTGACCCAGAGATCATTGTGGCCGATAATCCGCAGGCGTAGCGTTAAGCGGTTAACGGGTGCGTTGTGGCTTGGGGAGTTATCATGAGTAAAATATTTGTTGTGCTCGGTCTTGCGACGCTTGGCTTGATGATGATTTCGGCTGACGCGAGCGCGTATTCTTGTAAATCCGACTATTATCGCGGCTGGGGCGTTGCGAAGCTCTGGAAGCAAGGCCGGGCCAATGCGCGTGCGGATTGGAGCAACCGGGTCGATGAGCGTCTCGGATGGCCGTGGGCGGTGTGGAGCAAGGCCAAGGTTAAGGACGAAAGCTGCACGTGGAATGGCCGGCGCAACAACTGCGTGACCAAAGCCTATCCCTGCAAATAGCCACGCGCTGCCGAGCGGCCGCCCGCTACTCCCACTCGATCGTGCCGGGCGGCTTAGACGTCACGTCGTAGACGACGCGATTGATGCCGCGAACTTCATTGATAATACGGGTGGCTGCCCGGCCCAGAAAGTTCATATCGAAGGCATAGAAATCGGCGGTCATGCCATCGACCGTTGTGACCGCGCGCAGCGCCAGCACGTGGTCATAGGTACGGCCATCGCCCATGACGCCGACTGTGCGCACGGGTAGCAATACGGCAAACGCCTGCCAGATCACGTCGTACAATCCGGCCTTGCGAATTTCATCAAGGTAGATGGCGTCGGCCTGACGCAAGATGGCGAGTTTTTCATGCGTGATTTCGCCCGGAATTCGGATCGCGAGACCCGGCCCTGGAAATGGATGACGCGCAACAAACGCTTCCGGCAGTCCCAGTTCGCGGCCGAGTGCACGCACTTCGTCCTTGAACAGCTCGCGCAATGGCTCGACGAGCTTCATATTCATGCGCTCGGGCAATCCGCCGACGTTGTGATGCGATTTGATCGTGACCGACGGTCCGCCGGTAAAGGACACGCTCTCAATCACGTCTGGATAGAGCGTGCCCTGCGCCAAAAACTCCGCGCCGCCGATTTTCTTGGCTTCGGCCTCAAACACGTCGATGAAGTGCTTTCCGATGGTCTTGCGCTTTGTTTCGGGGTCGGAGACGCCGGCAAGCGCATCGAGAAATTGCTTCGATGCATCCACATGGACGAGCGGAATGTTGTAGTGGTTGTTGAACAGACCGACAACTTGACTGGCTTCATCGAGACGCATCAAGCCGTGATCGACAAACACGCAGGTCAGCTGGTCGCCGATCGCTTCGTGGATGAGGACAGCGGCGACGGTGCTATCGACGCCGCCTGACAGCCCGCAGATGACGCGGCCCTTGCCGACTTGCGCGCGGATCTTGTCAACCATCTGGCGGCGATAAGCGCCCATCGTCCAATCTGATTTCAAGCCGGCGACACGATGGACGAAGTTTGCCAGTAGCTTCGCGCCATCAGGCGTGTGAACCACTTCTGGATGAAACTGCACGGCGTAAAGCTGGCGCGCTTCATCGGCGACGGCGGCATAGGGCGCATTGTCCGAGGTCGCGATGACCTTGAAGCCATCGGGTAAACGGGTCACGCGGTCGCCGTGGCTCATCCACACGGGATGGGCGCTGCCCGTCGCCCAAACGCCCTCGAAAAGCGGGCTCGGTTCGCGAACGGTGACCGTTGCGCGGCCAAACTCGCGATGATGCCCGCTCTCAACCTTGCCGCCGAGCTGCGCCGCCATGGTCTGCTGGCCATAGCAAATGCCGAGCAATGGGATGCCGGCCGCAAGCACAGCTTGCGGCGCGCGCGGACTGCCGTCGTCCGTGACGGACGCTGGCCCTCCGGACAGGATGACGGCTTTAGGCTTGAGCTTGTCAAAAGCCGCCGCCGCGTTCTGGAATGGGTGGATCTCGCAGTAGACGCCGGTCTCACGCACGCGCCGCGCGATGAGCTGAGTGACTTGGCTGCCGAAATCGATGATGAGGACGCTGTCGGCCATGCGGCGAATTGCGAGCCCTTAATGATGTTGTCGCGGATCGAGTGGGTAGAGCATCGTGGGCGCGGACCGTCAAGCTGCGGCGGCGCCGCGCACGCTAGGGTTCTACAGGGAAGGCAACGTACTGGCGCAAAACAAGTGCTCCAAACCGATTGATATGGCCGCCATTTTTGTACAGCAGCGTGCCGTTTAAGAGCGGTGAACAGCGCTGTTCCTGGCACATATAGTCAAACGGCAACGAGACCGTGACGTTCGGGTTCAGGGCTGCTAGGCGC
>JANMOL010000236.1:0-8915 GCA_031369245.1 Hyphomicrobium sp.
CCGGTCATAGCTGACGCTCATGATGCGGTAAGGCGTGTCGCTCTCAGCTTCATCAATGCACGAAAGGCGCATCACGCCGGTTAGCGTGATGACCAAGCGCCCATCATCGAGTTCCTGGTAAGACGTGACACGGCCCGCGCACCCGACGCGGCGCAAGCCAGAGTTCCGGCCGATCGGGCTTTCCATGTCATCGTCGTCACCCCGGCCCTCGGGTTGCAAAATACCCATGACGCGTGCGCCCGACATCACATCGTCGACCATAGCCAGATAACGCGGCTCGAAGACATTGAGCGGCAGCGTGGCGCGCGGCAGCAGGATGGCTCCCCGCAGTGGAAAAACGGGGATCCGCGGCGGCAGATCGGCAGGCCGGCGATAGCGTTCTGTCAGTGTCACGAGTTCGTCTCTCCCTGGCAGCGCCAGTTCAACTGAATAATAACGAGGATAGCCTGCGGCGGCCCTCGGCAACCAGCGGCTCTTTTGGGCCCCAGGCCTCGAAAAGCTGCAAAAGCTGTTTGCGGGCAGCCTCATCATTCCATTTGCGGTCGATCCGCATAAGATCAAGCAGCAGTTCGAGCGCCTCTGATTTCTGGTCGCGAGCCGCAAGGCCCACCGCAAGATCAAAACGCGACTGGTGGTCGTTTGGATCGGCATCGAGCCGTGCGACCAGCGCGGCCAGATCCCCGGCCGCGTTGCCTTTTTCGGCCAATGCCAGCGTAGCCTCGATGCTTTGAACCTTGGGCGATGCGCGCTTACTGGGCGGCACAAGGGCAATCGTTTGCCGCGCGCGCCCTAGATCACCACTGACGATATAGCACTGTGCCAGCCCGGCGATGGCATCCGCGTTCTCGCGGTCCTCCTGCAGCACGGCTGCAAAAATCTCGGCCGCGCCTTGCAGATCGCCGGCCTCCAAAAGTTCTTCGCCCGACACGATGACGTTGGCGATGTCGTCTTCCACATCGACAGCGACGAGGCGATCAACAAAGGCTTTGATCGTTGCCTCCGGCTGACCGCCGACAAAACCATCGAGTGGCTGGCCATCGCGAAACGCGTAGACTGTTGGCAGCGATTGCACGCGCAGCTGCGCCGCGATCGCTTGGTTCTCATCGACGTTGACTTTGACCAGCCGGACTTTGCCTGCGTGGCTCCTGACGATTTTCTCGAGCAGCGGTGTCAATTGCTTGCAGGGTCCGCACCAGGGCGCCCAAAAATCGACGATCACGGGGACGGTGCGTGACGCCTCAATGACATCGGCGGCGAAGCTCGCAGTCGTTGCATCCTTAAAGGGTTCGCCTCCGCCCGCCCCGCCGGGCAGCGCATTGCGAATGCCGAAATCCATATATGCCGTCTCCTTCGCGCCGGCCATCAGGCGCCCGTTATGATCATGGTCCGGGGTTCATGGCCGGTTGCCCGAATGAACCGCAAAAGGTCGTCGCGTGCAATGTTCGTCGTTGCCGTGTTTTCGAGCGGGTGGCAGTTGAGGCTGTCATAAGCCATGAGTTCGTTGTCGATGACGACTTTGACACGTTTGCTGGTGTCATTGGCGATTGCAAAGGCTGTAACGGACCCTGGCGTGATCCCGAGCACGTCCATCAGCAGCTCGGGCTTACCAAAAGAGAAGCGGCCAGCGCCAAGGCGCCGGGCGACGGATTTTAAATCGACCTTCGTCGAGCTTTTGGCGATGACGAGGACAAGCAGGCCATCTTCGTCTTTGAGAAACAGGTTCTTTGTATGGGCACCGGGAAGCTGGGCTTCGATGGCCGCACTTTCCGCGACCGTGAACGCGGCTGGATGCTCAACCGTCGTGGTGGCAATCGCCAGCGCCGATAATCGCTCAAAAAGCTCAGCGCGCGATAGTGGCATCATCGGCTCCCTCTAGGATTATCGGACCGGCTGGCGCCTGCGGCATAGCCGGATAGCCGCTCCTTAGGCCATTCCGATCATGAGCGGAACCGCCTCTTGCAATGGCCTATCACTTGCGCCATAAGGCGGGTCTCGCGGCACCAATTGGTGCTGACCCCAAATGGATGCGGGTGTAGCTCAGGGGTAGAGCACGACCTTGCCAAGGTCGGGGTCGAGGGTTCGAATCCCTTCGCCCGCTCCAAAATTTCACGATGACGTGTTGCACGAAAAAAGGGCGCTCCCGCTGGAAGCGCCCTCGTGTTTTTGTGCTGCGATCCTGACGCAAAGCGGCTAGCGCTCAACTGCAACCAGCCCTCACCTGCAATTAGTGGCGACGAAACAGCCCGTGGCCGCCCCAGCCTTGGTGGCCCCAGCTGTGCTGGCCCGAGGCGTGGTGTGCCGAGCCGCGGTGTGCATTGCGCGCCCAGACGTATCCGCCCTGACGCACCAGGACACGCTCGTGTGCGACGGCAATCACCGGCGGGTGGCTGATGACGCGCTGCGTCGCGGGCTGGACGACGACCCGCCGGTTGACGACGCTGTGGACGGGCAGCTGATAAACCCGCTGCACGGACGCCGGCCGGACAACGACCGAACGCTCGACCGTCGTGTAAACTGCAGGCGAGACGTGCGCGACGCGGCGCGCTGGCTCGACAACGACATCGCGGGCAACGGTGCGGGTCACGGGCGCTGTGCGAACTTTGCAAAGCTTTTCGCGGCCAAACCACCCGCGCTTATGCTGCCACTGCACGCCGCCTGGATGCACAACAACCGTTTCATGTACCGTGCGTGTGACGGCAGGAACATCTGAAGTGCTCCGGCTGGCGGGCTTGACCAAAACGCGCTCGGTCCGGGTGCCGTAAACGGCCGGTGTCGAAACCGTTTGCCAATGGCCAGGGCTGACGACGACGCGCTCCGTCCGGTTGATGACGACGGGTGCGGTCGTCACGACTTGGTTATAGCCGGGCTGCACAACGACCGGCCGTGCGCGCGTGGCGTAGACGTCCGGCAGGCGGACCTTTTCATAACATTCAACGACTTGGCCGCCGCAGCCGTGATCAAAGGCCAGAACCGGAGCAGTCGATCCCATGTGGACCAAAGCAGCAAGACCTGCCGCCACTGCAGAAAAACGCATCTGTACAACTCCTGAACTTGCGGCCGACGGCCATCCACACGAAACACACGAAATCACGGAGCAAACTTGGGACCGGGGCGTCACCGTCTCCGCGCGCCAGCCGCAACGCCGGGCTGCAAGCCGCGAACGACCCATCCGTCGTCAGAATAAGCCATCCGCCAGACTTCGCGAAGTCTTGCCCCAAGACTTGGTAAACCTGTTAAATGTTGTAGAGCGGCGTTAAATTGAGGGCTGCGCCGCGGGTGCCTTGCGCGCGCCATCCCAAGCCCATAGGACAACCTCACATGCCCCGGCAGGGGTGCTTCCACGGCAGGCCTACATCCAGGACTTTCCGAAACTTTCCAGCCCCAACACCCCGATCCGCAAACAAGGAACCTCAGTGTCATGATGCATGCAGTCTCTCCACGGGCCGCGCGTCCGGTCGCACTCCTGGCAACGCTCGCCGTCGCACTGCTCGTCGCGGGCTGCGGCGTCAACAATATTCCAACCTATGAAAACTCTGCCAAAGCCAACTGGAGCGAAGTCCTCAATCAGTACAAGCGCCGCACCGATTTGATCGAAAATCTGGTGGCGACCGTGAAGGGCTTTGCTGAGCAGGAAAAGTCCGTTCTGACCGACGTCGTTGAGGCGCGCGCCAAAGCCACGCAAGCACAAGTGCAGCTGCCAGCCGACATTTTGAACAACCCCGAAGCGATGAAGAAATTCCAGGACGCCCAGAACACGCTGGGCGGCGCACTCGGCCGCTTGATGGTGGTTGCCGAGAAATATCCCGACATTAAGTCAGGACAAAACTTCCTCGCGCTGCAGAGCGAGCTGTCCGGCACAGAAAATCGTGTCGCGATCGCGCGCCGCGACTACATCGAGGCAGTTCGGGCCTACAACACCGAACTCGTAACCATCCCTGGCCGCTGGTGGAAATCCTTCATGTACCCAGCCTCCAAGGAAATGGCGACGTTTGACATTGCGGCCGAAGAGCAGAAAGCGCCCAAAGTCGACTTCGAAAAGAAGTAGCCTGTCATCTGATGTGTCTCAAACGGGATGACGGCACATGACCGGAATTGCCGCTGCCTTCTGGCAGTCACACAACGATCACCGCCGCGGATCCAGCGCACTTTGTGCGCTGGCTTCTGGGGCGGCGCTGCTGGTGTTCCTGGCGCTGCTCGCGATAGCGGCACCGACCTATCCCGAACTGACCGGACGGATCGTCGACGCCGCAAACCTGATCACTGCCGCCGATCGCGCCGCCATCGAAGCGGAGCTCGTGGCGCTTGAAGGCGCCTCCACCGATCAAATCGCGGTTGTCACCGTCAATTCGCTCGAGGGTTATGCCATCGAGGACTACGGCATCGGCCTGGCGCGCAAATGGGCGGTCGGCCAAAAGGACAAAGACAACGGCATTGTCCTGATCGTCGCGCCGAAAGAACGCAAAGTGCGCATCGAAGTCGGGCGCCGGCTTGAGCCGATGATGACCGACACGATGTCGAAGCTAATCATCGAAAATGCCATTCTCAGCCAATTCCGCCGCGGTGACTTTTCAGCCGGCATCCGCGACGGCGTGCGCGACATCAAAGCCGTGCTGCTGGGCGACGCCGAAGAAGTCAAAGTCCGCGCGCGCGGCGGCCGCACGCCCGAGGACGACCCGACAGCATTGATCCATATGCTGATCTTCTTTGCCATTGTAGCTCTGATCGTTTGGCAGATATCGCGCGCAGCGCGCGCCCAAGCCGAATACGAGCAGAGCCTGACACCGAACGAACGCAAACGCTTGCAGCGCAGGCGCGGCTATAGCAGCGGACCCCTCATCATTCCCGGTGGCTCGAGCGACTGGGGCGGCGGCTCGTCTGGCGGTAGCAGTGGCGGCGGATGGTCCGGCGGCGGCGGCAGTTTTGGCGGAGGCGGCGCATCCGGTGATTGGTGACAGCAATGGCGGCAGCGATGCAGCCGCACAAGGTGATGATCTGACATGAGCATGTTGACGCAAACCGAAGCGGCGCGCATCTCGTCTGCGATCTCGACTGCGGAACGCAAAACCTCGGGCGAGATTGTAGCAGTCGTTGCCACCAGCAGCGATACGTACCTCTACGTGCCATTTCTCTGGGCGGGCCTGATCGCCCTGCTGGTCCCCTGGCCGCTCATCCATTTCACCTGGATGAAGGTGCAGTTCATCTATCTCCTTCAGCTCCTGACATTTTTAGTGTTGCTGGCGGCGCTCTGCCCAAAGCGCATTCGCACAGCTCTTGTTCCAAAGTCGGTGCGCAGTGCCCACGCCCACCGCCGCGCCACAGAGCAATTCCTTGTGCAAAACCTGCACACCACCGCCAGCCGCACCGGCGTCTTGATTTTCGTGTCCGTCGCCGAGCGCCATGCGGAAGTTTTGGCCGACACGGCTATCGATCAGCGCGTCGCACCCGGAACCTGGCAGGCCATCGTCGATGACCTGACGCGCGACATTGCCGATGGCCGGGCTGCCGATGGCTTCGTCGCGGCCATTGAGCGCTGCGGGCATCATCTGGCAGAACACTTCCCGCCGCGCCCGCATGATCCCAATGAGCTGCCCGACCACTTAATCGTTTTGACGAACTGAACGGCCAAGCGTTTCAGCGCGCAACGGTTGGCGCGGCACGGCGCGACATCGAGAGGGGAACGCCATGACGGCAGCGGTCACACCACAACGGACAGCAGGCGGGCCGGTTGAGCGGGCTCCGCTGCGCGCGCGCGTCTCCTGGATGCTGTTCGACTGGTCGGCGCAGCCCTACTATACGCTCGTTCAAACCTTCCTGTTTGCACCCTACTTCGCCAATGCGGTCGTCGAAAACTCGGCCTGCGGCTCGATGATAGCAGCCGGCAGCGAGCGCGCTGCATGCGGTCAATCGCTGTGGGGCTATGCAGCCGCGGTCGCTGGCTTGCTGATCGCCATCATCAGCCCGTTTCTGGGCGCGCTGGCCGACGGCCGAGGCCGCCGCAAGCCGTGGATCGCAGCCCTGTCACTGGTCTTCGTCTGCGGGCTTGCTGCGTTATGGATGGCAACACCAGCAGCCTCGACCTCGACAATCTTGCTCGTCCTGGCTGGCTTCATCGCCGCCACGCTCGCAGCCGAACTGATGGGCGTATTCTCAAACTCGATCATGACCGGCCTTGTGCCGCGCGATGAGCTAGGCCGGCTGTCTGGCACGGGCTGGGCCGTCGGATACTTTGGCGGGCTCGCCAGCCTCGCGCTGGTGGCTGGTTTTCTGGTGCCCCTGCCCGGCGAAGCCAAGACGCTGCTCGGGCTTGATCCCCTGCTGCATCTCGACGCCAGCCAGCGTCAGGGCGATCGCATGACCGGACCCTTTGCGGCGCTGTGGTTCCTGATTTTCATTATTCCGTTTTTCCTATTCGTTCCAGACCGGCGTGCAGCTCCATCCGCGGCCGTGACGCGCAAAAGTGCAAGCGCGGAACTCTGGGACACCTTGAAATCGCTGCCATCGATGCCAAGCCTGCTGATCTTCTTGCTGGCCCGCATGCTCTACACCGACGGCTTGACCGCGATCTTCACATTCGGCGGTATTTACGGCGCCTCGGTATTTGGCTGGGGACCGCTGGAACTCGGCATGTTCGGCATAGCGCTAACACTCGTTGGTGCCTTTGGCGCGCTGATTGGCGGACGGCTCGATGACAAACTCGGACCCAAGACCGTCATCATCACCGCCTTGCTGATCTTGCTGTGCGGCGCGATCGGCATTCTGTCGGTCGATCAAACCCACGTGCTGTATACCACTGATGTCGCAGCCAAGGCTGCCGGTTCCAAGCCGTTCTCGTCGATCGGCGAGCAGGTCTTTCTAGCCTTTGCAATCATCGTCGGTCTGGTGGCAGCGCCTGTTCAGGCCTCGAGCCGGTCGCTGCTCGCGCGGCTGGCTCCGCCCGAGAAGATCACCCAGTTTTTCGGTCTGTTCGCGTTTTCAGGCAAAGTCACAGCGTTCCTTGCGCCGTTCGTCGTCGCGCTCGTCACGCAACAAACCGGCAGCCAGCGTATTGGCATGGCCGCCGTGCTGGCGTTTCGTATCATTGGCGTGGTGATGATGCTGTTCGTGCGGCCGCGTCCGAACGCCAGCTAATAAGTGCCGGAAGTGGCGCATGCCGGTAAAGACCATCGCCAGGCCTTTGTCGTCGGCGGCTTTGATCACCTCATCGTCACGCATTGACCCGCCCGGCTGAATGACGGCGGTAACGCCAGCCTCAGCTGCGGTCAGAAGGCCATCGGCAAACGGAAAGAACGCGTCCGACGCCACTACTGATCCGCGCGTCTGCGGCGCCGGCAGCCCGGCAGCCTTAGCCGCGTCTTGCGATTTCAGAACCGCGATGCGAGCGGAATCCACCCGGCTCATTTGACCAGCGCCAATGCCAACAGTCGCACCGCCCTTGGCATAGACAATCGCATTTGACTTGACGTGTTTGGCGACGCGAAATGCAAATTTAAGGTCAGCCAGCTCATCTGACGACGGCGTGCGCTTCGTCACAACTTTCAGCTCTAGATCGTCGATCACGCCGCCGTCGCGCGACTGCACCAGCATGCCACCGGCGATTGATTTGATCGACAAAGCGCGAACACGCGGATCGGCAAGTCCGCCAGTCAGCAGCAGCCGCAAGTTTTTCTTGGACGCAAACACCGCCTTTGCGCCGTCTGTCGCGTCAGGCGCGATCACGACTTCGGTGAAAATCTTGGTCATCTCTTCGGCGGCGTCGGCATCGATCGTCTGATTGACGGCAATGATGCCGCCAAAAGCACTGACCGAATCGCAGGCCAGCGCTTTGAGATAGGCTTCCTTGACGGTTCCGCCCATCGCAACACCGCACGGGTTGGCGTGCTTGATGATGGCCACCGTTGGCCGTGCGGCATCGAATTCGCTGACAAGCTCAAACGCTGCGTCTGTGTCGTTGATGTTGTTATAGGACAGGTCCTTGCCCTGGATCTGGCGCGCTGTGGCAACACCAAAGCGCCCGCAATCGGCGACATACATCGCCGCCGATTGATGCGGGTTTTCGCCATACCGCAAAGCCGCACCGAGGCGTCCGCCAAAGGCGCGCCAGACCGGCGCTGGCATATGCAGCTGATCTGCGAACCAATTGCTGATCGCGGCGTCATAGGCCGCAGTGCGTGCAAACGCCTTGGCCGCAAGCTCGCGCCGCAGAGAGAACTTCGTCGCACCGCCGTTGGCTGCCATCTCAGCCAGAACACGCGCGTAGTCTTCCGTCTCGACGACGACCGTGACGCTATCGTGGTTCTTGGCAGCGCCTCGGATCATCGCCGGACCGCCGACATCGATGTTCTCAACGCAGTCGTCAGCCGGTGCACCTTTGGCGGCCGTCGCTTCAAATGGATACAGATTGACGACCAGCAAATCGATCGGCTGGATGGTGTGCGCGGCAGCCGCTTTGTCGTGCTCAGCATTTCCGCGGACCGCCAGTAATCCGCCATGCACGCCCGGATGCAGCGTTTTAACCCGGCCATCCATCATTTCTGGAAAACCGGTCAGTTCGGACACGTCCAACACGCCGAGGCCGCCGGCTTTCAAAGCGGCCGCCGTGCCGCCCGTTGAAACCAGCACAACGCCAAATTGGTCAAGCGCGCGGGCAAATTCAACCAGCCCCGTTTTGTCAGACACCGACAGCAGTGCGCGGCGGATTTTTTGGTGCGTCATGGATGGCCCGGCTCTCGCGATGATCCCGATGCAGGCCGCGTAACATGATCGCCGCCCGCTGAACAGCCGATCAAAGTGCCGTCCCGGTGTCCAATACGGCTTCCCAGCGCACTTCGCTCTCGCCAAACGTCACGCCGCGCAAAACGATCTGGAGATTAGGCCGCGGACCGGCGCTATCGACGAAATACAAACTGTCCTCGATC
>JANMOL010000247.1:0-1970 GCA_031369245.1 Hyphomicrobium sp.
CTTTTGCAATCCGTCGCGACCGCGACTGGCATCGGTCCGCTGATCGCACTCCCCGGTATCGCCGGCTACATCATTTCGGGCTGGAGTGCGCCGGGACTGCCCGCTCACTCACTTGGCTTTGTCAGCTTGGGTGCACTGTTGATCGCGCCGTTAAGCGTGCTCGCTGCCCCACTCGGGGTTAGAACCGCGCATGGCATTTCGAAACGAAATCTTGAAATGGCGTTTGCAGTGTTTCTGACGTGCGTCGTCGCGCGATTTTTGTGGACTCTGCTGAGCTAAGCGAGCGGCTTATATTGCGATCTTCTGATTGTAGGCGCCGACTTCGGGGTAGCGCGCCAGCTGTTGATCGAGATCCTTGAAAATCGCTTTCATGTTGGCTTCCGAAGTCGGGCTTTCGACGACGACGACCAGTTCCGGCTTGTTCGATGAGGCGCGGATCAATCCCCAGGTGCCGTCCTCGAGCATCAGCCGGACACCGTTGACGGTGATCAGATCGACGATCAGCTGGCCGGCGATTTTTCCGCCGCTGTCTTTTTGACGCTGGTAGTGTTCAACGATGCGCTCGACCACACCATATTTGACTTCATCGCCACAATGCGGGGACATTGTCGGCGATCCCCACGTTTTGGGCAGCGCATCGCGCAAATCGACCATGGTCTTGGTTGGATTGCGATCGAGCATGTCGCAGACGGCAAGCGCTGCAACGAGACCGTCGTCATAACCGCGTCCAAGAGGCGTATTGAAAAAGAAGTGGCCAGATTTTTCGAAGCCAACCAGCGTTTTGTTCTCGAAGTTGAAGCGCTTGATGTAGCTGTGTCCGGTCTTCCAGTAGGTCGTGGTCGCGCCGTTGGCTTTCAGCACCGGGTCGGTGGTGAAAAGACCGGTTGATTTTACATCGACGACGAACGTGGCGTTTTTGTAGATCGATGAGAGATCGCGCGCCAGCATGACGCCGACCTTGTCGGCGAAGATTTCGTGGCCATCGTTGGCGACGACACCGCAACGGTCACCATCGCCGTCAAAGGCTAAGCCGACATCAGCGCGGGTTTCGAGAACTTTGGCCGCAACCGCGCGCAGCATGGCCATGTCTTCCGGGTTTGGGTTGTGGTGCGGGAATGAATGATCGAGATCGGTGTGCAGCGGGACGACTTCGCAGCCAACAGCTTCGAGCACTTGGGTAGCAAATGCGCCGGCCGTGCCATTGCCGCAGGCCGCAACGACTTTGAGTTTTTTCTTCAGCTTGGGTCT
Source organism: Hyphomicrobium sp. (assembly GCA_031369245.1). GTDB lineage: Bacteria > Pseudomonadota > Alphaproteobacteria > Rhizobiales > Hyphomicrobiaceae > Hyphomicrobium_B. The sequence continues at coordinate 1,249 of JANMOL010000247.1, forward strand.
ATCGGTCAGCGAGGCGATGTAGCGCTCGGCCATATCCTCAACATAGATGTAGCGCCCGCCCGCTTTCGTCTCAAACGTGCCGTTGAGCACAATGTCCTTCAGCTGCAGCATGTCGTCGGGGCCGAATGTCAAAGGCCGTGACAGACCCATCTTGATGCCGGTCCAGCCATTGTCATTGTGGCTGGCGGTCACCATGGCGACGCCTTCGACGTCGAGGGCGAACTGCGCGTAATAGGCCATCGGCGATAGCGCGAGGCCGATGTCGTGAACTTCAGCGCCGCCGGCCAGCAAGCCGGTCATCAGCGCTTGCTTCACCGACGCCGAATACCAGCGGTAGTCGTGGCCGACGACGATCCGCTTGGGAACGCCGCGCCGCGCAAACAGCGTTGCCAGGCCCATGCCGACGGCATTGAGGCCCATCAGGTTGATTTCTTCGGGGAAAAGCCAGCGCGCGTCGTATTCGCGAAAGCCGGTCGGCTTAACCAGAGGAAAGCGCTCAAAGTCAGCCGTGTTTGGCTTCAAGTCGGCGCGTGGCTTCGGCAGCATTGCGGAGTTCCTTTAAGCGAGGGTGAGAAGACCCTATCGCAGGCCATCAGCCAAGCCAATGGAGGCTTGTGAAGAGTTGCGATGATCTACAACAGTGAGAAGTGGCAGCTGCGTGGACACTATTCGTGGAGAACCAGCGTCTTTGCGCGCATATCGACGCGCGAGAGGCGGCCGAG